>DHTF01000103.1:41639-57840 GCA_002411515.1 Proteiniphilum sp. UBA5267
CACTATCGAGTTGATTGCAGATTGATAATCGGGTTCCTGTGCAATCTCAGAAACCAGTTCCGTATGAAGGACCTTTCCTTCGGAATCAATAACGACCACGGCACGAGCCAGAAGACCTCTGAGCGGCCCGTTGTTCATCACAAGTCCATAATCTTTGCCGAAATCATTGTCTCGGAATGTGGACAGTGTGATCACATTCTCAATACCCTCGGCCGAGCAAAATCTGCCTGCAGCAAATGGCAGGTCAGCAGAAATACCCAACACAACCGTGTTATCCAACGAGGCGGCTTCCTTGTTGAAGCGGCGCACTGAAGCGGCGCACGTTCCGGTGTCGAGGCTCGGAAAGATATTCAGTACCACATTTTTTCCTTTGAAATCGGATAACTTTGCTTCAGAGAGATCACTCTTCACCAATGTAAAATCGGGTGCCGAAGCTCCTTTATCGGGTAGTTCGCCGGAGGTTTGCACAGGGCTGCCTTTAAATGTGATATTTGCCATGTTATATTTATAATTTAAAACTATTCTGAATAAATTTGCTTGTTATAAGCACTAAACAACCTCTGTCAGCAAATGTTCAGCATATTTTCATTTTTAACATTTAGTGAGTCGAAAAAGCCTTGTGATGAAGCTCTTCGCGCAAATAACGAGCTGTGTGGCTTTGCTCACAACGGATAACTTCCTCCGGGGTGCCGGTGACGAGTATGTTGCCCCCTTTTTCTCCTCCTTCAGGACCCAGGTCTATGATGTGATCGGCACACTTGATGATGTCGAGATTGTGTTCGATAACGATCACAGTATTGCCCTTCTCTACCAGCTTGTTTAACACACCCAGTAACACACGGATGTCTTCAAAATGAAGCCCTGTGGTGGGTTCATCCAATACGTAAAGTGTATTGCCGGTATCGGCACGAGCCAGCTCTGTAGCCAGCTTCACGCGCTGGCTCTCTCCTCCCGAAAGGGTGGTGGAAGATTGCCCCAGTCGAATATATCCAAGCCCTACTTCCTGTAACACTTTTATCTTATGCAGGATATTGGGCACATTCTCAAAAAAATCAACAGCCATGTTGATGGTCATATCCAGTACATCGGCAATAGATTTCCCCTTGAAGCGTACTTCCAGTGTCTCGCGGTTGTATCTCTTGCCATGACAAACCTCACAGGGAACCATTACATCGGGCAGGAAATTCATTTCGATGGTTTTGTAGCCATTGCCACTGCATTGCTCACATCGCCCTCCCTTCACATTGAAGGAGAACCGTCCAGGTTTGTAAGCCCGTATCTTTGCCTCGGGCATGCCGGCAAAAAGGGTTCGAATGTCGGAGAATACGCCGGTGTAGGTTGCCGGGTTGGAGCGGGGTGTGCGACCAATGGGCGACTGATCTACACTCACAACCTTATCGAGATGCTCCACCCCCTTTACTGCTGTATAAGGCAGCGGATCTTTGAGTGAACGGTAAAATTTCTGGCTCAGAATAGGCTGCAAAGTTTCGTTAATCAGAGTCGATTTGCCGCTACCCGACACGCCGGTGACACAAATAAAGGTGCCCAGCGGAAATGTTACGGATACTTGCTTCAGGTTGTTGCCTGTGGCGCCTTCAATTATGAGCTTCTTACCGTTTCCTTTTTTTCGCTTTTCCGGTATGGCAATCTCCAGCTTCCCATTGAGGTAGTTAGAAGTCAGAGTGTTCTTTTTGAGCATCTCTGAGGGAAGTCCCTCAAAAACCACCTCTCCTCCTTTGCGGCCCGCAAAAGGACCCATGTCCACGATATAGTCGGAGGCGAGCATCATATCTTTATCATGCTCCACCACCACTACCGAGTTGCCTGAGTCTCGCAGTTTTTTCAATGAGTCAATCAACCGGTGGTTGTCTCGTTGATGCAGGCCGATGCTGGGCTCATCCAGAATATAGAGCACATTCACCAGCTGTGATCCTATTTGTGTGGCCAGCCGGATGCGCTGGCTTTCCCCTCCTGAGAGGGAGGCCGATGTACGGGAGAGTGACAGGTATCCCAGTCCCACATCCAGCAGGAACTGTAGCCGCGAGAGGATTTCTTTCTTGATCTCTTCGACAATAAGCCGCTGCTTTTCAGAGACCTCCGATCCAAAGCTATTGAACCAGTCATACAGCTCCTCGATATCCATTGCGGACAGCTCGGCGATATTTTTTTCGTTGATTCTGAAATGCAGGGCTTCCTTGTTCAGCCGTTGTCCTTTACACTCGGGACAGACCGTGGTGGTGATAAACTGCCCTGCCCACTTCTGTGCTGTGGCCGAGGCTTCCTCTTCCTGCTGCATTTCGATATACTTTGCCACTCCTTCGTAGGAAACCATGTAGTTGGAGTTACCCAGCGACTCATTTCTGATCTTCAATCGTTCATTGGTGCCAAACATGATCTCTTCAATAGCCTCTTGGGGAATATCTTTCAAGGGTGTCTTCAGTGTGACGCCATACTTTTCACAGATGGCTGTGATCTGCCAGAAAAGAAGGTTGCTCCGTTCTTTTCCCAGTGGAGCAATGCCCCCAGCAGCAATACTCAAATCGGGATTGGGAATGATTTTCTCAATATCGACCTGATCTATGGACCCGATGCCCTTGCAGGTGGGACAGGCCCCCTGGGGTGAGTTGAAAGAAAAGTTATGCGGTGCCGGCTCATTGTATGACAGACCCGTAGTGGGACACATCAGACTTCGGCTGTAATGCCTTACTTCATTGGCCTCCACATCCTGGATGAGAATCAGCCACTGCCCCTGCTTCATGGCGGTACGAATACTTCCCTTCAGCTTGTCTGCAAACTTGTTGGATACCACCAGCTTGTCGATCAGTATCTCAATGCTGTGATTTTTATACCTGTCTACACGCATGCCCGGAATGATCTCCCTGATCTCCCCATCTATGCGCACGTTGAGATAGCCTTTTTTGCGGATCTGCTCAAAGAGCTCTTTATAATGTCCCTTTCTGTTTCTTACCACAGGGGAGAGGATGTATATTTTTTTGCCGATATATTTTTCCAGAATCAGCTCCAGTATCTGCTCATCGCTGTATTTTACCATTTTCTCCCCGGTGATGTATGAGTAAGCCTCACCCGCACGTGCATAGAGCAGGCGCAGGAAGTCATATATCTCGGTGGTGGTGCCTACGGTGGAGCGGGGGTTCTTATTGGTGGTCTTCTGTTCGATGGAGATCACGGGACTGAGGCCGGTGATCTTGTCCACATCGGGCCGTTCCATTTTTCCCAGGAAACCGCGGGCATATGCAGAGAAGGTTTCGATATAACGTCGTTGTCCTTCAGCGAAGATGGTGTCGAAGGCGAGTGACGATTTACCGCTGCCGCTCAACCCGGTCACCACGGTGAGTGCGTCGCGAGGAATCGTTACGTCGATATTTTTCAGGTTGTGCACGCGTGCACCCTGTACGTAAATTTGTTCTGTTTCGGAAGCCATAGTTTGTATAAACGATCGATAGACCATAAAAGTTTAGTTCACCACCCATGCAGGATTGTGTACTTTGGGGTGTTCCCTTTTGTTGTAATATAAACTTTCTTTGGTGGGTATGAGGATGGTATAAGTCTTGCCGGAAGCGTTGCTTAGCTTGTCGCTGCGCAACCAGGAATTAAAGTCCTTCAGTTGGGCATAAGTAATCTCATTTTCTTGGGCGAAAGTAACCAGATCAGGAATAGAATGGGATACAGTCACTTTTTTATACTCCATAGGCTTGTAGAGATCGGCCGGTTTGAGGATGAATCCATATTGTTGCGGCTGCTCAAAGATTTGTTTGATGGCAAGCATCCGATAGTAATAGCGTGTGGTCTCCTCCACGAGCCATAGATCGAGTGCCTCTTCGGTACGCTGTTCCCTCAGTGCGGTCGTAATGCGTGTTTGTCCGCCATTGTATGACAATGCAGCGGCACTCCAGGAACCATGCTTGCCGTATACATCCTTCAGGTAGCGGCAGGCTGCAACGGTCGACTTCTCGATATGGTATCGCTCATCTACCTCCGACGTTACTTCCAGACCATACTGCTTGCCCGTACTTTGCAAAAACTGCCACAAACCAACTGCTTTTGCGGGAGATACCGCCCGCGGGTCGAGACTGCTCTCGATCACCATCAGATACTTCAGGTCATCCGGCAAACCTTGCTGTTTCAGGATGGGCTCAATGATCGGAAAGAAGCGATTGGCCCTTTTTAAAAGCAGCAATGTGGTGGAGTGGAAGTAGGTGAAGCTGTTCAGCTCCCTGTCCATTCTCTCGTATTTGTCGTAACGGTCAAAAGTAATTTTTTCCCCGGCAAAAAACATGCTCTCGGGAATTTTAACCGAGGCGGTCATCGAAAGCACCAAGGGCTTTTGTGATTCGGTTTTATTCAAGTTGTTCCCGGAAGTGAGCAACACGATCGTCGTTCCCAGACCTGCCAAAAATAAAAGTATGGAGATGAGCAGTGGTTTTTTCATTTTTCTGTGATTATAGTGATGTAAGTCACCGACATGTCTCTTCAGAAGAACCTGCATGTCGGAGGAACAAATTTACAAAAATAATTCCAATACCCAATGCTCCCGAAAACTATCCGTACAGCGTTTCGTCTGCACATTTTTTCGTAAGTTTGTATTTTACAACCAAAGCAGAGGCTTTTGTGACTGGGTGCATGCACACAACCTGCGAAACTTGAATCAGCAAAAGAAAAATGAAACTAAAAACATCCCGATCTGTAATTAGCGCACACGACATCAGTCAGTTCCGATTTCGCGATACCCCCTTCGTGAAATTGATGAACAAACGCATATACAACATACTGATGGTTGCATCCCGTTACGATATGTTTATTCTTGAAGATGACGGCCGCGTTGATGAACAGATATTTAACGAATATACATCACTGAACCTTCGCTATCCACCTCGTTTTACACTGGTGAGTAGCAACAAGGAGGCACTCTCTGAACTGAAGCAGAATCATTATGAGCTGATCATCTGCATGCCCAACATGGATAGCAGTGATACGTTCGACCTGGCGAAGCAGATCAAAGCACGTTATGCTGGTATTCCAGTGGTGCTGCTGACCCCCTTTTCAAAGTCAGTAACCCTTTCTCTGAGCAGAGAAGACCTAAGTGGCATTGATTACGTATTCAGCTGGCTAGGTGACACCGATCTCTTGCTGGCCATCATCAAGGTGGTGGAAGACAGAATGAATGTGGAACATGACGTGATGACGGTGGGTGTGCAGACCATCATGTTGGTGGAGGACTCAGTTCGATTTTACTCTTCAGCGCTGCCGTTGCTTTATAAATTTGTGCTTTCCGAATCGAGGGAGTTTTCGAAGGAGGCACTGAACGATCACCTGCGTATGTTGCGTATGCGGGGACGCCCCAAGATACTGCTTGCCCGCAATTACGAGGAAGCTGTTTCCTATTACCGGAAATATGGCGATAACATGCTGGGTGTAATCAGCGACATGAGTTTCAATGTGAAGGGTGAGAAGGATAAACAGGCGGGGAAGCGTCTGGGTGAATGGATTAGGGAGAAAGATACCTATATACCCATTATTTATACCTCTTCCGAGTCGGAGAACAGGAAATATATCCAGGGTGAGAATGCGTTCTTTATTGACAAAAACTCGAAAACCTTTCCCCAGGATCTGCGGAAAGCGATCAAAGATAACCTGGGTTTTGGCGATTTCATCATTACCGACCCGAAGACCAAGGAGGAGATATTCCGGATCAAAAATCTGAAGGAATTGCAAATGAACATCCGCAATATTCCCGATGACGCCCTCTATGAGCACCTCTCCCGGAACCACTTCTCCCGTTTCTTTTACTCCCGTGCCATGTTCCCGGTGGCTGAGATGCTCAAAAAAATCGACGTGTCAGAATATGCCACCATGAACGATGCACGCGAACTGATCTATGCCACCATCGTGCAATACAGAAAGATGAAAAATACCGGTGTGGTGGCTGTTTTTGAGAAAGACCGGTTCGACCAGTATTCCAACTTTGCCCGCATTGGTGAAGGATCTCTTGGGGGAAAGGGCAGGGGACTGGCATTTATCGGTTACATGGTGAAGACACACCTGGAGCTGAACAACAATCCAAACTTTCCAGTGACGACACCCAAAACGGTGGTACTCTGTACCGATATATTTGACGAGTTCATGGAGGCCAACGATCTTTATCCGGTGGCATTGTCGGAACAAAGCGATGAAGATATTCTGAGGCATTTTCTGGCGGCCCGCCTGCCTAAAAGGATGGTGAGTGACTTCCTTGTCTTTTTCGAAGCCATTGAAGGACCGGTGGCTATTCGTTCATCCAGTTTGTTGGAGGATTCACAGTATCAGCCTTTTGCAGGGATATATGCTACTTACATGATTCCTTATGTGAACGACAAGTATGAGATGGTACGCCTGCTGAGCAATGCCATCAAGGCGGTCTATGCTTCGGCTTTTTATAAAGACAGCAAGGCTTACATGTTGGCGACGCAGAACCTGATAGACCAGGAAAAGATGGCGATCGTGTTGCAGGAGGTGGTGGGCTCCCAATATGGAAACCTTTACTACCCGGCCATATCGGGGGTAGCCCGCTCCATCAACTACTATCCTATAAGCGATGAAAAAACGGAAGACGGTATTGTGAACCTGGCATTCGGATTGGGTAAATATATCATGGACGGACGCACTGGGCTTCGCTTTTCACCGCTTCATGCTTCCCGCATCCTGCAGCTCAGCTCGCTCGAACTGGCACTGCGTGATACACAGACACAATTTTATGCGCTCGATCTGGATTCAGTAGCAAAAGATTTCACCATTGATGATGGCTTTAACCTATTGAAACTGCGATTGCGTGAAGCCGAGCAGGAAGGCCCCCTGCGCTATGTAGCCTCAACTTATGATCCACAGGATCAGATTATCCGGGACGGCTTCTATGAGGGAGGACGTAAGATTATTTCCTTTGCCAACATCCTCCAACACGATATGTTCCCGCTCGCCGAAGTGCTCGATAAGCTATTGAAAGCGGGACAGAAAGAAATGGGGCGTCCGGTAGAGATCGAGTTTGCCGTAGACATCAAAGATCCGCAGTTTGCCTCATTCTATGTCTTGCAGATACGACCCATCGTAGACAGCAAGGAGGTCGTTCACGAAAACCTGGAAGAAATTGCATTGAACAAAACGGTGCTATTTTCACGCAACGCCCTCGGTAACGGCATCTCTAACGATGTATTTGATGTGGTTTATGTGAAATCGGCGGCTTTCAATGCTGCCATGAACCCTGTGATTGCCAGGGAAATCGAAAATCTGAATAAAGAGTTTTTGGTCGCCGGCAATAATTACGTACTGGTCGGTCCCGGTCGCTGGGGTTCCTCCGATCCATGGCTGGGAATCCCGGTAAAATGGCCCCATATCTCTCAGGCACGGTTGATCGTGGAATCGGGTATGGAAAACTATCGCATTGAACCAAGCCAGGGAACCCATTTCTTTCAAAACCTCACCTCCTTTGGTGTGGGTTATTTTACCGTTAATCCTTTTCTGGAGAACGATGGTTTCTTCGATGAAGCATTTCTGAATGCACAACCTGCACGCTATGAAACAGACTACATACGACAGGTGCATTTCAACCAACCCTTGTGTATCAAGATAAACGGGAAAAAAAGAATGGGTGTGGTGCTGAAACCTTGAACGGTTTTTATTAAGGATGGTTAAATTTTAGAGGCTGTTGCAGCGTTTTGTCTTTTTTCATCGTCTGGTGTTTTGAGAACTCGAGAACTCAAAAACCACAAATGAATTATTAATGTTTAAAAAATCAAACATGATGAAAAGAGCAAGTTATTTGTTTACAATCCTTTGCATGGGCGCGATCCTGATTGCATGCGACAAAGATGATGATAAAGGCAATGCCAAATTAACATTCAGCAAAAATAAAGTCGAAGTATCCGTAAATGAGAGCGATACCATCACTGTAAGCGGCGGAGTTACTCCTTATACCGCTTTGGAGGGAGACAAGACCATTGCTGTGGCCACGGTCAACAATACCAAAATTGCGGTAAAGGGCCTGAAGAAAGGGAACACCACCGTGAAGGTTACTGATAAAAATGGGGTGAATGCTTCACTCCCGGTGACGGTGACAGACTAAACCTTTCCGGGTTTCTAAGTTTTACCGATATCGCCCACTGTAGTGCGTCAGAGGGAGATATCGGTTTTTTATTGACACACATAAGACTATCATTCCTCGGTTTCAAACAAAAAGTTTTGGAGATTGTTAAATAGATGACTTTTTTAATGAACTGTGTAAATAACACGTCTATGAATAAATTATATGCTACACTTTTCCTTTTTACCTTTGTTTTCGGACTCTCTTCCCAAAATGTACCCGTGATGCTCCACGATCCTTACCACAATGACTGGGAGGAGGTGACCCAGTACGAACAAAAGTCCCTTCCCCGCTCCGCGGCAGAAGCCGTGGACCGCATCCTGCGAAGGGCTCTGGAGGAAAAGAACAGTCCTGAGTTGATGAAGGCGCTGATTCATCAAGGAAAATATGAGCTGGCGCTGGATGAGCAAAACGACACTCTTCTCTTTCATAATCTGCAGGAGATGGTCGAAAAGAGCAGTGACGTGGTGGAGCAGGCAGTGCTGCATTCCATGCTGGGAGAACTCTACCTGCAATACTACCATGCGAACCGCTGGACAATTGACCAGCGGGTGGACCTGGGCGATTTTGTGCCTGCCGACATGAAAGAGTGGACCCGGAATATCTTTTATCAAAAAGTAACGGAAGCACTGAATGCTTCTATTGCCCCTGAAAGTGACCTGCTGAAAGCAGAAGTGGCATCTTATGCCACTGTGGTGGAGTTGGGTAAAGATTCCCGACTTTACTACCCTTCCATGTTTGATTTTCTGGCTAACCGTGCCATCGAATTGTTCAAACAGATCGATACAGATGAGGATTTAAGTCGTGTCCTGGCACGCAAAAACATTTCACCGGCATCGCTATATGCTCCGTCAGAAGATTTTGTTAGGCTCTCATTCGATCCCCATCCTGCTGAGTATGGGTTGTGGAAGCTCGAAACCTATCGGAAGCTTCTGGCATCGCTACTTGAAAGGGAAATGAAGCCTTCGGTGCTGTTGACCGAACTCGATAAGCTCGATTATCTCCAGGTACTGCAACAGGACCACGACAAATATGCCCGTCCTTCACTCGAGAAGTTGTTGGAAAAGTGGGAAGGCAATGAGTACAGTGTAGAAGTCATTGATAAGATGGGCGCTTTATATCAAAACGAAATATGGGAGATGCCGCTCAGCGACAGCCTGCAGCGGCAGGAGAAGACCCGTGAGCTTTATGAGCTATTGCGCAACAGCATTGAGCGCTATCCTGGCTATGCACGCCTCTCCATCCTTGAAAATAGACTATTGCAGCTGACGCAACCCCAGCTTGCCGTTTCAGGAATGAAAACATTTCCCGTGAAGGGAGATAAAAGAATAAAGGTTGCCTACCAAAACCTCACCTCACTGGAGGCGAAATTATACAGGATAGATTCTGCTACGGATGTAATGATGGCACAATATGGTATTGACAGAACCATCGAACAGAAACGAATTTTCCTGAAAGACATACCGGTCTCTTTGCCGGAATTGCCCGCATACCTGCAGGGTGAAACAACATTTCAACTCGACCTGGACCGCCCCGGTGCTTATATGCTGATCTTCCAACCTACGCCGGAAGCATTGGACAATAGTCGCACTGTTTATTATTTTGCCGTATCCGACCTCGCTGTCTTCAGCCGTGCATCTTCAAAAGAGCAATACGACTTCTTCGTGGTAAACAGGGTGACAGGAGCACCGGTGAAGAATGCCCGAATAAATATTTTCAAGCTGCCGGGTAACTGGCGCAATTCTACGCTCACGGGGGTGGAGACCGTGGTTTCCAACAACGAGGGAATGGCCGTTTATCACAAGAATATTCCCAATAACGATGTCTTTTATCATGCGGTATCGGGCAACGACAAAGGTTCGCTGCTGAGCCGGCTCCCCGATAATTATTACGCATACTCCGAAAGTGACACGACTTCCCGTGAGGTGATGACGATCTTTACCGACCGGGGTCTCTATCGGCCCGGACAAACGTTGTTCTACAAAGCGATCTTAACCCGAACTTCGGGAGATATCAGTTCTATCGTAACAAATAAACCAGTGGAGTTTATATTGCGGGATGCCAATGGACGGGACATATCGAAGCAGACGGGAAAAACCAATGATTACGGCTCGGTATCGGGAGAGTTTCTGTTGCCGGAAGGTGCCCTGCCAGGAAGCTTTTCGATAGAGTCGGAGGCGGGAAGCACCCACTTCCATGTGGAGGAATACAAGCGCCCCACCTTTGAAGTGACTTTCGCGAAGATTGATCAAACCTACAAGTTTGGTGAAGAGATCCTCTTAAGGGGTAGCGCCAAAAATCTTTCCGGCATCAGCCTGCAACATGCGACAGTAGATTGGCGCATCACCCGACAGCAAACCTGGTGGTGGCGATGGGGCGGGGTACCGGAACATTTCACCGAGGGTTATGCCACTACCGATGAGGAGGGCGCATTCGAGATCGTCTTCACTCCCTCAAAACCGGATGAGCAGCACACGCTGAAATCAGCATATTCGTTTGTGGTGGAGGCCACTGTGACCGATTTAAACGGTGAGACTCAAACGGGAACCTATACCGTTACCGTGGGCGATCTCTCAATGATTCTGGAGATTGGAATGCCGGAGCGAATGGAAAAAAATAGCGAGGAGATCATCCAAATTTCAGCCAAAAACCTCGACGGAGCCGAGATAGCGGCTACAGGTAGTTATCAACTCTACACATTGTACCCGAACGACTCCATCGACCAGCAGGTGCTACAGGGAGATTTTATTACCGGTGCGCAGCCTGCCCTACAGAAGCGGCTCGCGCGACTCCCCTCCGGTAAATACCGGCTCAAGCTGCAATCGGAAGATGATCGAAAAAACCACATCGAAGCAACAAAAGACTTTATTCTCTACGCATATACAGATAAGCGACCGCCCATTATCACCAACGATTGGCTGATCGTAAAAAACAGTACCTTCTCACCCGCTAAGAATGGGGAAGTGATCTTGGGAGCCTCCGGCCAGATTCATGTTTTGTATGAGTTGTGGCAGGAGAACAGACTGCTGGAAAGAAAATGGGTCAGCCTGAAGAATGAAAACCGTCTTTTCTCCGTCCCCTACCACAGCAGTTACAAGGAGGGCGTTACGTTAATGCTCACCTACGTGAAAGAGGAGAAGTTTTACGCCCACCGGGTGGATCTGCTTCCTGAAAAAGAAGCGCAGACACTGGCAGTGAAACTGGATGTGTTCCGCGATAAAATCAGGCCGGGAGCTCAGGAGGAGTGGCGGATATCGGTGCGCGATGCAGCCGGTAACCCTGCTGTGGCAGAAGTGTTGGCGTCGATGTATGATTTCTCACTCGACCTGATTTATCCTTCACAGCCTTGGAACATGGTGAACTACGCTTCCAACCGTTATAACTCCCGGATGGGATTGAACCGCGACTACTCCTTTAATTTGGAGCGTGTGTTCGGGAATTTTATGATTCCGTTTGAAAAGGTGGACGCCTTTGTATTTGACCGCTTTAACTGGTACGGATTATCTTTCTATCAGGAAATGATGATGATCAGAGGAGCAGCATTGGAAGAGATGGTGGTGGTAGGATATGGCAGCCCCAAATTGCAGAGTGAGGCTAAGTCGGAAATGTCTTTGGATATGGTAGCGGAGGAAGAGATGGTGCCCGAGAAAAGGGATACCGAAGCGCTTCCTACGATTCGCCGGAACTTCGCAGAGACCGCCTTTTTCTATCCCCATCTTAAAACAAACGAAAAGGGAGAGACGCAGATTGCCTTTACCGTACCCGAAAGCAATACCCGTTGGCGTTTCCGGGTGCTGGCACATGATAAGAAGCTTCACACAGGTCAGGCCGAAGCCTTCACCGTGTCGCAGAAGGAGCTGATGGTGACGCCCAATATGCCGCGTTTTCTGCGCCATGGCGACAAAACGAGTATCTCTACCAAATTATCCAATCTTTCTGACGATACCCAAAACGGAAAAGTGATGCTGGAGTTTTTCAATCCGACGACCGATGAGGTGATAGACAATATTTCGTTGCCAAACGGGGTGAAAGAATTCTCGTTGCCCAAAGGTGCTTCTACCGATGCTTCCTGGATATTTGAGGTCCCCTCGGGTATCGATCTCCTCGGTGTGCGTATCGTGGCACAAACAGCAGACTTCAGCGATGGGGAGCAGCATGCCCTGGCCGTGTTACCCAACCGGATGCTGCTGACCGAAAGCATGCGCCTCGATGTGAACGGAAACCAGACCAAAACGTTCACCATGGATCAACTCTTGCACAATCAATCTGCCACCGCACGCGACTACCGTCTGACTCTCGAGTTTAGCGACAATCCTGCATGGTACGCAATACAGGCGTTGCCTTTACTGGGCGAGCCCGTGAGCGACAATGCCATTTCCTGGTTTGCCTCTTTTTATGCCAACACGCTGGGCGCACACATTGGTAAGGCCTATCCCCGGGTTTCGGCCATGGTGGATGCCTGGAAGAAACAAGGAGGCAGCAAAGAGACTTTCCTCTCTAACCTGGAGAAGAACAGAGAGTTGAAGAGCGTATTGCTGGAAGAAACGCCCTGGGTACTGGCTGCGACCAACGAATCGGAACAAAAGGGCAAGTTGGCATTGCTGTTCGACTTGAACCGCAACCAGAACCTTACCCAAACAGCCCTCGGCAAGCTGCAGGAATTGCAAACCACACAGGGAGGCTGGAGCTGGTTCAAGGGTTTCAGACCGGCTGTCGGCATCACACACTATGTCTTGTATGGATTTAATCAACTGAAGGAATTGGGCGCTGCTCAATTTACCGGTGAAACACTCTCCATGCAGTCGAAGGCGATCGAATTTATTGATGCGGAAGCCATCCGTCGTTTCAGTGAGCTGAAGAAGCTGGATAAAAATTGGAAAAAAATCAAATCGATCTCCCTCACCGATTTGGAGTATGTATATGTCCGCAGTGCTTATACCCAATATCCTGAGGATCAGGAGATCAAAGAGCTGACTGCTTTCTACCGTTCAGTGACAGAGAAATACTGGACATCCTATAACCTCTATGAGCGTGCACTGATTGCTGTGCTGCAGCAGCGTGCTGGCAATAACCGGGTTGTGCAGCAGATCCTGAACTCCTTGCGTGAGCATGCCACCGTTTCGGAGGAGATGGGTATGTTCTGGCCCAACAACAAGGCACATGTGTTCATGTCACAGTCGGCCATTTCTGTTCATACCTTTATCATGGAAGCCTTCCGTGCGGGAGGTGCCCGTGCAGGAGAGATGGACCAGATGAAACGATGGCTGCTGAAGCAGAAGCAAACACAATTGTGGGAGTCCACCCATGCCACCGCCGATGCCGTGTATGCTTTGTTGAGTACCGGGAGCGACTGGTTACAGGGTCAGGGAGCGACAAGGATTACGGTAGGTGACCTCCTTGTGGAGCCGGAAGAACGTGAATCGGGTACCGGTTATATCAAAGAGAGCTGGAGCGAAGAAGCTATCCTCCCCGAAATGGGTAGGGTCACGGTGACTCACCAAGGTGAGGCTCCTGCCTGGGGAGCCCTTTACCGACAGTACTACGAAGATCTGGACAAAATTGAAAAAACCGACGCTTCCCTCGACGTAGAGAAGCAGTTGTTTGTGGAAAAAACCGATGCATCGGGTCCCCGGCTGATGCGCATCACCGAAGAGAATCCCCTCTCTGTGGGAGACAAGGTGGTGGTGCGGCTGACGGTGCGCAGCGATCGCGACCTGGAGTTCGTGCACCTGAAAGATATGCGTGCGGCAGCCTTTGAACCGGTCAGTCAGCTCTCAGGTATCGATTGGCAGAACGGGTTGCTTTACTACCATACATCGAAGGACGCCTCTACCAACTTCTATTTCGATCTGCTTCCTCGCGGTACATATACCTTTGAATACGCTGTATACGTGAACCGCAGTGGCAGTTATGCCAATGGCGTCACGACCATTCAGTGCATCTATGCGCCGGAATTCACTTCACACACCGCTGGAATCAAAATTATTGTTAAATAATAAACTGAGCCTAAACTAAATTGTTACTTTTGTGTCGCATATACAAGTGAAAAATTGTTCACATAACAGATATTACAATGAAGAAATTGAGTTTAGTTTTTCTGCTTAGCCTGTTTGTAACCAGTGCTGCCTTAGCCCAACAAAAACCCGAATTGGATTTTGAACGCACTGAGCATAACTTCGGCACTATCAAGGAAGAGCTGGGTGCTGTAACCACACAGTTTGAGTTTACTAACACGGGCAAAAGCCCCCTCATCATACAACGTGTGTCGGCATCCTGCGGATGTACTACGCCGAGCTACACCCGGGAGCCCGTTTTGCCGGGCAAGAAGGGTACCATCTCTGCAAAATATTCCACCGTACGTCGCCCGGGCACCTTTAACAAGACCATCACTGTGTATACCAATGTTCCCGACACGGTGTACGTACTGACCATCAAAGGGAATGTAGTTCCCAAAAAATAATATCCATTTTCGGATTGATAATGCAAGCCGAATGAAGTATCTTTGTCTAAGACTTCATTCGGCTTTTAAATGAAACAAAACTATGGAACATCCCGAAAATAACGCCCAATACAAAGGATTGACCGTCAACAAAGGCGTAGCCCAGCCTCCGAGTGTAAATCCTTATCTGAGGAAGCGCAAAAAGGAGGAAAATCGTTCCGTGTCGGAATTTGTGGAGGGTATCCTTTCGGGCAACAGGGTGATTCTTAGTCAGGCCGTAACCCTGGTTGAAAGTTCACGCACCGACCATCAGAAAAAAGCGCAGGCTATCATAGAGCAATGTATTCCCTACTCGGGAAAGTCTATTCGCGTGGGCATCACTGGCGTGCCGGGAGCAGGAAAGAGCACATCCATCGACTCCTTCGGCATGCACTTGCTCGATAAAGGACATAAGCTGGCTGTATTGGCCATCGATCCGTCAAGTGAACGGACCAAAGGAAGTATTCTGGGCGATAAGACACGCATGGAAAGACTCTCCGTACAGGAAAATGCTTTTATCAGACCCTCTCCTTCAGCTGGCTCACTGGGAGGTGTTGCACGCAAAACGCGCGAGACCATCATTCTTTGTGAGGCCGCTGGATTCGATTATGTCTTTATTGAAACAGTGGGTGTGGGACAGTCTGAGACGGCTGTCCATTCGATGGTCGATTTTTTCTTGCTGATTCAACTTTCCGGCACGGGTGATGAGCTCCAGGGGATCAAGCGGGGCATCATGGAGATGGCCGACGGCATCGTGATCAACAAGGCTGATGGTGACAACATCGACAAGGCGAAGATGGCACAACGACAGTTGCGCAATGCCCTGCATCTCTTTCCCCTTCCCGATTCGGGGTGGACACCCGAGGTGCTTACCTATTCCGGCTACTACAACCGGGGTATCAAGGAGATATGGGATATGGTTGACCGCTACGTGGCATTTGTGAAGGGAAACGGTTACTTCGGCCGCAAACGCAATGAACAGGCTAAGTACCGAATGTACGAAACGATCAATGAGTATCTACGTGGCAACTTCTACCACAATCCGGAGATAGCAAATCTCTTGACCCGGCTTGAGGAAGATCTACTACAATCCAGGAAGAGCTCTTATGCAGCTGCCAAAGAAGCACTCGATAAGTATGAACATTTGATCAAGTAAAAAAGTGCTTTCATTTGATGCAAAGATTGATTTTTTTCTATAACTTTGCACCATCATACAAGAGGGCGCATTCTTCTAACGGTTAGGAAAATTGTTTCTCAGGCAATGAATAGCGGTTCGATTCCGCTATGCGCTACAAAAAGAGGCCATCTCAAAGATTCTTTGAGATGGCCTCTTTCATTGTAATATTTTCTGTGGAGGAAGGCATGTTCAGAAGATATAACTTCCTGCGCGGGTAATGCGCGGGTAATGCACGGGTAATGGATTGGTAATGGACTGGTACTGGTTCGGTACTGGTTCGGTACTGGTTCGGTATCTCCTTATTGATGAATAAGGGAAATATAAGGGATATACGGAGAGATACCGAACAAGGTACGAAGAAGGTACGAAGAAAGGCCGTCTCATGTATTATGAGACACTGTCCAATAAATTGTGT
>DHTF01000060.1:0-238 GCA_002411515.1 Proteiniphilum sp. UBA5267
AGCTTCATGAAAGCGGGTGAAATGCCGTGAGGTATTTATCAATATAAAGCTGCAGGTCTTTCGATTTGTATTGTTGTATAAAGCGAGGATGTTCCAGCGGAGTCAGCTTTTCGAACAGCTTTTCCGTTGCATTCAGTTTTGCGATAAAATCCGCGTTCTTTTTACCGAGGACAAACACCTCCGAGGTGTCGAGCCCCAAATCAATGTGTCTCTTGAGTGATTCTATCATAAACCCTTT
>DHTF01000060.1:480-665 GCA_002411515.1 Proteiniphilum sp. UBA5267
GCCAGTGGAAAAGGAGAGTTGATGTAAAAATCACGATAGAAATGTGCGGTGCCTCCATAAGCCTCAATCATCTCATACAGAAAAACGGAAGAGACTTCGTGGGTGCGTGCCGATTTCATTGTGATGCCACAAGCTTTCTCCAGTCTTTTGGTGTCGGTAAATGGCACGCCGGTCACCCCTGCCCC
>DHTF01000060.1:797-34049 GCA_002411515.1 Proteiniphilum sp. UBA5267
GGCACGCCGGTCACCCCTGCCCCATTGCGGCTCGGATTTATCCCGATAATAAATCTGCGTTGCCGGGTATCGTGATAATACTTGCGATAAAACGCTTCCATCACCTCCATCGTTTCCGGGTTATCCAGAAAGGGGTTCATCACCTGAAAACCCTCAGGCAAGGCTCCAGTATAAGCCAAATGGCGATTAAAACCGATCACTTTATCTGCGAATGTCAACATAATTCAAAGATAATACTTAATCAATACGCATCACAAGACGAACCAAATAAGAAGGCATATTGTTCTACGAAAACCAGCTAAACTGCGAAGGACTTACACAATGGAGACGAGAGATTCTGCCCATGATATGCCTCCCAAAACGACGGTTACCCTCATCAACGATCCGGTGAAAGCTGCCAGGACAATGAAACTGGTGTATGTGCTGGATGGGGAAACCACTGGCATTACCCGTAAAAAAAGGAAAAAAGGTTTTCAATATCTCTACGAAGGGGGAACAGTCAAAGATAGAAAGGTACTGGAAAGAATCAAGAAGCTGGTGATCCCACCTGCCTGGAACAATGTATGGATCTGTCCGATGGAGAACGGACACCTCCAGGCTACCGGCATCGATGCCATGGGGAGAAAGCAATATCTTTATCACCCCTTGTGGATCGAATTAAGGAATCAGCGCAAATATCACCGCATGGTTCAGTTCGCACATGCCCTCCCTGCTATCAGGCTACAGATTGAGAAAGATCTTTCCCGCAGGGGAATGTCGAGAGAGAAAGTACTGGCCCTGATCGTAAGCCTGATGGAACGGACCAGCATCAGGGTGGGCAACAGCACGTATGAGAAGATGTATGGCTCATTTGGCCTTACAACACTCAAAGACAAACACATCGATGTAAAAGGGAGCAGCATTCAATTCTCATTCAAGGGTAAAAAAGGGGTATATCAGGATATCGGCATCAAGAGTCCAAGACTGGCGCGCATGGTACAGCAATGCAAGGAGATTCCGGGGAAAGAGCTTTTCCAGTATTATGATGAGGAGGGAAAACGACAATCCATCGATTCAGGCATGGTAAACAATTATATCAAGGATATCTGCGGAGAAGATTTCACATCCAAAGATTTCCGCACCTGGTCAGGCACGGTGAAAGCTTTTCTGGCATTCAGGGAACTGGGTTGTGCGGAAACTGAGTCGGAAAAGAAGAAACTTGTTGTGGAAGCAATCGACAGGGTAGCAGCTCAATTAGGAAATACCCGAGCTGTATGTAAAAAATATTATATACACCCCGAAATTATTTCGCAGTATGAATCGGGAACCATACAGAACTACTTTGACCAACTTGATGAAATAGAAAAAACGGATGCTAAAACCGGTCTAACAAACGAAGAGAAAATTGTCCTCTCCATTTTAGAGAAGAAACGGTGAGGATACAGCCAGCTGAAGAAGCTGCTTTCTGCGTCAGATTAAAATAAGTTGCTTCAAAGCATCCTCTGCAGCGCAGCCCTTTCCTTGATGCTGATATCCCGACGATTTACATCAATCAGCCCTTCTTCGGCCATCTCCATCAGCACTTTCACCAATGCGGGGCGTGAGACACCGAACAGTCGGGCCATGCTTTCTTTGGATATCTTCAGGCGGAACGATTTCTCACCTTCCGACTCTTTCAACAGATAATAAGCGAGTTTCGCCCGTATTGTCCGCAAGGAGACAAGCCGCAGTTTTTCGGAGAGGAAAGAAACCTTGTTGGAGATGTATGACAAAAAGGCCAGCATAAACGATTCATACTCCCGCATTAAAAAATAGACATTCTCCTTGGGTATCACGATCACGCTACAGTCAACCTTGCACACTGCCGACACGGGCGACCGGTTATCAGCCGAAAACAGAAAACCTGTGGCCATCGGATGGGGAGCCCTGATCTGTTCCACCTTCATGAAATCGCCCTTCTCATCGGCCATCTCGGTAACAATTTCACCAGTAATGAGGATATAGAGCGAATCATAACGTGCTCCCTGTGTCACAATCACATCATTCTTTTTGTAACTCCTGACAGAAAAGCGTACGTCCCGCAAAAAGGAGTCGTGTTGTTCGGCAGGTATTGAACTGCAAAGGGGGCACTGAAAAATCAAGTGTCCTTGAGCGGTATGGGAAGAGTGTTGTATCATAGTCTTTTAAATTCTTACAAATGTCATAATTATTACAGTTTTTTGCAAATTATTTTATTTTCTTTGTTACTGAGAGAAAAGGCGTTAAAAACGAGTACCCATGCGAAAACTACGGACCTTTTGGAATGAAGTCAGGCCCCGCGGCGGATGGAAATATCCGGCCCTCATTATTTGTGGCGCTTTCGTGGGACTCTTTATTTATACATTCTTTGCATCCCGGGCTTATAGCTATCTCTCCAACAACCCGGCTACCTGCGTGAACTGTCACATCATGGGTCCCTACTATGCCACCTGGATGCACAGCTCGCATGGGCGGAGTACCACCTGCAACGATTGCCATGTGCCGCAAGACAACAAGATCAAAGGATATTACTTTAAAGCCACGGACGGATTGCGGCATTCCGCCATCTTCACTCTACGGGGTGAGAACCAGGCTATTCAAGCCATCGAAGCCAGTTCGCAGGTAATCATGGACAATTGCATCCGGTGCCATACACAGCTCAACACCGAATTTGTGAATACAGGACGAATGGGTTACAAGGAAATGCAGGATATGGGCGGAAAGGCTTGCTGGGATTGTCATCGCGACGTACCGCATACCCGTAGCAGGTCGCTCTCCTCCACCCCCAACGCACGCATACCCATGCCGGAAAGTAATGTGCCGGAGTGGTTGAGCGAGATGACTCGTTGATAGAATTGATGTAATAATGAATTGATTTAGCATAAAAAAAATACTATGAGCAGGACAAGAAAAAGTAATCGCATGAAACCATGGGTAGGATGGCTCCTGTTTTTCGTGACTTTGGGTGTGGTTTTCCTCCTGGGAATGCTCGCTGCTTCCATTACGCAACGCAGAGCGGAAATAGCCAGCGTGATGAACAACAAAAAAGTGGAAATCACGGGAATTGAATCACGGAGCGAACTGTTCGCAGTAAACTATCCCCGCGAATATGAGACCTGGACAAAAACGACCGACACCACTTTCCAGAGTGAATTTAACGGGAGCAGTGCAGTGGATGTACTCGAACAACGTCCCGAAATGGTTATTCTCTGGGCAGGATACGCTTTTTCTAAAGACTACGGGACGCCGCGCGGACACATGCATGCAGTGGAAGATATACGCGAGACCTTGAGAACAGGTGCCCCCATGACCGCAGAGGAGGGTCCGCAACCGGCTACCTGCTGGACCTGCAAGAGTCCCGATGTGCCCCGGCTGATGGATTCCGTGGGGATTGCCGAATTTTACAACAAGCCCTGGGCACACTGGGGACATGAAGTCGTGAACCCCATTGGATGTGCCGACTGTCACGAAGCGGAGACCATGAATCTGAAGATAAGCCGTCCCGGCCTGATTGAAGGATATGAAGCCATGGGAATGAATATTCAGGAAGCATCACAGCAGGAGATGCGTTCGCTGGCCTGTGCACAATGCCACGTGGAGTATTACTTCACTCCCGAAGGGAAATACCTGACCTTCCCCTGGCACAACGGCACCACCATGGAAGGAGCTGAGCAGTATTACGACAGCATTCAGTTTGCCGATTACACACACAAACTGAGCAAGGCGCCCATCATCAAGGCACAACATCCCGACTATGAAATATTCAAAACAGGGATTCATGCACAACGGGGCGTCTCCTGTGCCGACTGTCACATGCCGTATGTGTCGGAAGGAGGCATCAAGTATAGCAGCCACCATGTAAGAAGTCCGCTGGCAAGTATGAACAACACCTGCCAGGTATGCCACCGCGAAACAGAGGAAGATCTTCGGAACTCGGTTTACGAACGGCAACGCAGTGCAAATCAGATTCGCAACCTGGTGGAAAAAGAACTGGCCACCGCCCACCTGGAAGCGCAGTTTGCCTGGGAAAAGGGAGCCTCAGAAGCACAGATGAACAAGGCGCTGCAACTCATCCGCCAGTCTCAATGGCGCTGGGACTATGCGGTGGCATCACACGGAGGTGCATTTCATTCGCCGATAGAATTTCAGCGTATTCTTTCGCTCAGCCTCGATCGCGCACACAAAGCCCGCTTTGAAATATCGAAGGTACTGGCACAACTCGGCTTTACCGGCGATGTGCCCCTACCCGATATCTCTACAAAAGAGAAAGCGCAGGCCTACATCGGGTTGGACATGAAGCAGGAAAGAGAGAATAAGAAAGCATTCCGGGAAACAATAATCCCCCAATGGCTGGAAAAGGCCCAAGCTAACAACCGGTTGGTCAGCCTGAAATGAGAATCTGGGAACAACCATGGGGTTATCGGGAAGGTTTTATTGTAGCAGCAGGCATCGTCTTTTCGGGTTTGCTGCTTCAACTGGCCGTCGGGAACATACAGCCTTCGCTGTTTGCATCTCCGGTGAACGGCATCTTCGGAGCGCTTTTTGTGACAGGACTGACCGCAGTTCACTTTCTGCTCCCCAAAAACAGAACGGTAAGATGGCTGGGCGGCGTTTATGCAGCCGTGCCGGCTATTGCCGTCCTGCTTCTTCTTTGTATAATCCTGGGATTGATTCCACAATTCCCCCACAACAGCAGCAACGAGCAGCTCCCTCCCACCCTCTTCACACCGCTCGGATGGTACCGGATGACGACCTCCTGGCCATTTGTCCTGCTTTGCTTTTACATTTTGTTCATCCTCGGACTCACCACTCTAAAAAGGACCGGACAAAAGCAGTCGTGGCGTGATATCGGATTCTATTTCAATCACCTTGGCTTATTTCTGGCACTGCAGGGAGGCCTACTGGGCAGCGCCGACATGGAACGTCTGACCATGAGCGTGAACGAGGGAGAGGTGGAGTGGCGTGCAACCAATCAATCGGGAGAAATAAAAGAACTATCCCTGGCCATCCAGCTTGATACGTTCCTCATCGAGGAATATCCACCCAAGCTGGTCCTCATTGAAAGTGAAACAGGAAGAATGTTGCCTGCTGCAAGGCCTGAAAGTTATCAGTATGAGGACACAGGCAAAACCATCCACATAGCGGGTGTCACACTGGAAATTTTGGAATACCTGCCTCACGCAGCCATCCTGGGAGACTCCTCATCTTTGAAAGTGGTACCCATGATGATGGAGGGTGCAACAACGGCCATCAGGGTAAAAGCAACGGAACCCGGAAGCGATGAACCGGTAACGGGATGGGTAAGCAACGGCAGTTACCTGTTTCCGCACAGCACTTTGCAGGTTTCCGAGCACACAAGCATTGCCATGCCGCCACAGGAAATAAAAAGATACAGCTCTTATGTAACGCTCTATACCGAAAAAGGTACAGCAAGGCAAGCCATCATAGAAGTTAACAGACCCCTGTCGGTAGAAGACTGGATGATATACCAATACAGCTATGACGATGCAAAAGGAAAATATTCCGATACTTCTGTTTTTGAACTGGTACGCGACCCATGGCTAAAAGTGGTGTATACCGGCATATATATGTTGCTAGCAGGAGCACTGTCCTTGTTTATAGCCGGCCCAAAGAAAGAGCCATATGGAAAAAATTCAGTGTCTGAAAAAGGCCACACGAAGCCTTTAATTGAAAATTCAAAAGTTTCTGATTCACAATCCGAAAGCACATGAACTGGGATTCATTTATATACTTCGCGATTACTTCTCTCCTCCTCTGGGCTGGGGGGGCAACCGCTGCCTATACACGCAGGAACAAAACAGTACCTGCATGGCTTACGGTCGCCGGATTGCTGATTTTCGCCCTCTTCATTGCCGGCCTGTGGCATTTTCTCGAAAGGCCACCCCTGCGGACCATGGGCGAAACAAGGCTTTGGTATGCTTTCTTCCTGCCGGTGGCGGGACTGCTCACCTATCTGCGGTGGAACTACAAATGGATTCTCTCCTTCACCACCCTGCTTGCTGCAGTCTTCATCGTGGTAAACATCCTCAAACCCGATATTCACAACAAGGTGCTGATGCCCGCGCTGCAAAGCCCCTGGTTTGCACCGCATGTCATCATTTATATGTTCTCCTACGCCATTCTGGGCGCCGCAACACTGATTGCACTCTATTATCTCATCCAGGAGAAAAAAATCGGCAACACCGAGCGGCTATTACAGATGACCGATGAGCTGGTCTACGCAGGGATCGCCTGTATCACCCTCGGCATGCTGATGGGCGCCATCTGGGCCAAGGAGGCATGGGGTCATTATTGGAGTTGGGATCCGAAAGAAACCTGGGCTGCCGCCACCTGGCTGGGATACATGGTCTATATCCATTACCGGCTGAGAAAAAATGCTTCATCCAAACTTTCCATGATGATGCTGCTCGTGGCCTTTGTACTGCTGCAAATATGCTGGTACGGCGTGAATTACCTTCCTTCGGCACAGCAAAGCATTCACACCTATTCCTGATCACATCATTTCCTCCATTTTTTTAAATGATAAATCTCTTTTGTGCTACAAAATAAGAGGATCCAATGCAAAATGTTTAATTTTGTACTGATTTTCGGTGCGCAAGGATAACGACAGAGTCCGGGAAAAGAACGAAAATGACGGAATTCTGTGAGAAAATATATCTTTAGTATTTTCTTTTGCTATTTTTCTCTGTCATTTTCAATCATAATGTTAATATTGCACGATTAAAGTAACATTTTTCTTGTTTTTCTTTTGTTATTGAAACATTGTGATTATATTTGCACCGGAGTTCTTTCATTGTTCACATAAAATGGTTATCAGAAACCTCCACAATATAAAACGTGTAACATGTCAACATTACGATTTCAAGCTGTAGTAGAAGCATCAAAGAGAGTTCCCGTCGAGATTGCCGTTCCAAGTCAATTACCTTCGGAATATTACGGAAAATATGTGTTTAACAGAACGCAAATGGCGAAGTACCTTTCGAAAGAAACAATGGGTACCGTGCTTGAAGCCATCGACCAGGGCACCACGCTCCATCGTGATATTGCCGATCACGTGGCAGCCGGCATGAAAATGTGGGCCATCGAAATGGGGGCAACCCATTACACACACTGGTTCCAACCCCTTACAGAAGGAACAGCCGAAAAGCATGACTCTTTCATTGATTACGTGAATGGTCCCGACGGTGGCATCATTGAACGTTTCTCCGGTAAGTTACTTGCCCAGCAGGAGCCCGATGCATCAAGCTTCCCAAGCGGTGGCATCCGCAACACGTTCGAGGCTCGTGGATACACCGCTTGGGATCCTTCTTCCCCTGCGTTCATTATCGACGACACACTTTGTATTCCCACAGTCTTCATCTCCTATACTGGAGAAGCACTGGACTACAAAACACCGCTGCTGAAAACTTTGTCGGCAGTAGACAAGGCTGCAGTAGATGTGTGCAATCTGTTGTATCCCGACGTAAAAAAGGTATACTCCTTCCTGGGATGGGAGCAGGAATATTTTCTGGTGGACCATGCACTCTATGCAGCAAGACCAGACCTGAGCCTGACCGATCGCACACTGATGGGACATGAAAGCGCTAAAAATCAGCAACTCGAAGATCATTATTTCGGAGCAGTCCCCCCTCGTGTAGCTGCATTCATGCGTGAAGTAGAGTTTGAAGCCTATAAATATGGCATTCCCTTGAAAACCCGCCACAACGAAGTGGCACCCAACCAGTTTGAACTGGCTCCTATTTTCGGGGAAACCAACCTGGCAGTCGACCAGAACCTGCTGGTGATGTCGCTGATGCAAAAGATTGCCGCAAAGCATCATTTCAAGTTGCTGTTGCATGAGAAACCCTTCGCCGGAATAAACGGATCGGGCAAACACAACAACTGGTCACTCTGCACCGACACCGGCATCGGACTGTTTACCCCGGGTAAGACAGCCAACGAAAATCTGCTATTCGTCACATTCCTGGTGAATACGCTGATGGCAGTTCACAAACACAATGCCCTGCTGAAAGCCTCCATCATGTCGGCCAACAATGCACACAGACTGGGTGCCAATGAAGCCCCCCCTGCCATTATTTCCGTGTTCCTCGGGAAACAGATATCTGCCGTGCTCGATAAGATTGAGGAGAGCTCGGAAGACGACGACATCACGGTGGATGAGCTACAATTAATGAAGCTGGGCGTGGCTCATATTCCGGAGGTACTCATCGATAATACGGACAGGAACAGGACCTCACCCTTTGCATTCACCGGAAACCGATTTGAGTTCAGGGCAGTAGGATCATCCGCCAACTGCTCGTCGGCCATGACCTCCTTAAATGCGGTGGTAGCTGCACAACTGATCGATTTTAAAAAGGAGATCGACACGAAGATAGGAAAAGGGATGAAAAAGGAACAGGCCATCTTCGACACCCTTCGTCTTTATATCAAATCATCGAAACCAATCCGTTTTGAAGGAAATGGTTACAGCGATGAATGGAAGGAAGAAGCCCAGAAACGAGGTCTTGACTGCGAGACAAGTGTCCCCATCATCTACGATGCCTACACATCGAATCAATCGGTGAAGATGTTTGAAAGCATTGGTGTATTGAACGAAAAGGAGCTTCATGCCCGCAATGAAGTAAAATGGGAAACGTACACCAAGAAAATTCAGATAGAAGCGCGCGTTTTGGGCGATCTGTGTATGAATCATATCATTCCGGTGGCCACTGAATACCAGTCCATGCTACTCGATAATCTTTTTAAGATGAGGAGCGTCTTCGACAAAGAGAAAGCCGATAAATTATCGAAGGAAGATGCCGCACTGATAGAAGAAATCGCCGATCACATCTCTGCCATAAAAAGCAATGTGGACGACATGGTGGACGCCCGAAAGGCCGCCAACAAACTGGAAGATGCGCGTGAGAAAGCGGTAGCTTACCACGACACGGTGGAGGTCTATTTCAATGTAATCCGCTACCACGTGGACAAACTGGAACTGATTGTAGACAATCAGATGTGGACGCTGCCCAAATACAGGGAACTGCTATTCATCAGCTAAAGTTCAATATTAATAAAATATCAGACAAAAAGTAAAAGAATAGCGGGTATGATTATCTGCTATTTTTTTGGCTCAGACTGAAAGCAAAAACGAGAAGTTATGGATCAAAATAATATCTTCCGCAACCTCCGGGTAAGGGAACAAAAATCGCTCTATTCATTTGAGAACGAACATGATGCATGTGGCGTAGGCCTGGTCGTAACCCTAAACGGGGAAAAATCACACACCATTGTGGAAAAAGGATTACGCGTACTGGAAAACATGGTGCATCGTGGCGCGGAGAGTGCCGATAACATCACCGGTGACGGCGCCGGCATCCTGGTACAAATACCGCACGAGTTCATCCTGTTACAGGGAATTGCCGTACCTGCAGAAGGACGGTATGGCACCGGGCTCCTGTTTCTTCCCCGCGAGCAGGAAGAACGTGAGTTTTGCATCAGGGTGATCGAAGAAAAAATTGCCGAAGAACATCTCACACTCCTTTTTATCCGCGATGTACCTGTCAATAGCGATTGCCTGGGAGAGATTGCCCGTTCGAATGAACCAGTCATTAAACAGTTGTTTATTGCGGGTAACGGATCACCCGATGAATTGGAGAGAAGCCTTTACCTGTTAAGGAAGAAAGTGGAAAAAGCGCTTTCTACAACGGTGATGGCCGATGACCGAAGTTTTTACATCGTGAGCCTCTCGACCAGGCAGATGATCTACAAAGGAATGCTGTCGTCGATGCAGCTCCGGCAGTACTTCCCCGATCTTTCCGATCCCAATTTTACCAGCCGGGCCGCCATGGTTCACTCCCGTTTCAGCACCAACACTTTCCCTACCTGGGATCTGGCTCAACCCTTCCGCATGCTAGCTCACAACGGTGAGATCAACACCATCCGGGGTAACCGCCAGTGGATGCAGAGTCGCGAGAGCGTGCTCAAATCGGACCTCCTGGGTGAACTGTCACCACTCTATCCCATTGTACAGCCGCGGATGAGCGACAGCGCCTCGGTAGACAATGTGCTGGAGTTTTTGGTGATGTCAGGCAAAACCCTGCCTCACGCCATGGCAATGATGGTTCCCGAGAGCTTCAACGACAAAAACCCCATCTCAGACGGGCTAAAAGCATTTTACGAGTATCACAGCATGTTGATGGAGCCGTGGGACGGGCCGGCCACGCTCATCTTCAGCGACGGTCGCTATGCAGGCGGCATGCTCGATCGCAATGGTCTCCGTCCCGCCCGTTACACCATCACACACGACGACACCCTGATCATTGCCTCCGAAACCGGTACCATTGAACCGGATGCTTCACAGATCAAAGCACGGGGAAGACTGAAACCGGGAAAGATGCTCATCGTGGACACCCTGACCGGGAAAATATATTCAGACAACGAACTGAAGGAGGGACTGGCCAATGCTTTTCCTTATCGTGAGTGGCTCAATAAAAACTGTGTGAATCTCGATGATATCTCCTCGGGACGCAGTGTTAACAACGACGTGAATGGCTATGAACGCCTGCTGAAAGCCTTCGGATATTCTACTGAGGATCTTGAATTACTGATTAAACCCATGGCTATAGAAGGAAAGGAACCGGTCTCTTCCATGGGAAATGACGTGACACTGGCAGCCTTGTCCGAAAAGCCACAACGACTCTTCAACTATTTCCGACAACAGTTTGCACAGGTGACCAACCCGCCCATCGATCCCATCCGGGAGGAACTGGTGATGTCGCTAACGGGCTACCTGGGAGCCATCCATCAAAACCTCCTCGAAGAGATACCCGCACTCTCGGGTATCGTAAAGATAAAAAGCCCTGTTCTCACCAACACCCAGTTCGACATCCTGTCGAACCTTCGCTACAAAGGATTCTCCACCGCAGTGGTTCCCATGCTCTTTAATCCTGCGGAAGGTGCACAAGGACTGAAAGAAGCCGTAGATAATCTCTGCCGCTCCGTAGAGAAGGCTGTAGACGAGGGAAAGAACTACATCATCCTCAGTGACAGGGGCGTGAACGCCGAAAATGCGCCCATCCCCTCACTGCTGGCCACATCGGCGGTACACCTGTACCTGGTGGAGAAAAGAAAACGAATGCAGATCGACATCGTGGTGGAGAGCGCCGAGCCCCGGGAAGTGATGCACTTCGCACTTCTCTTCGGCTTCGGTGCCAACGCCGTGAATCCTTATCTTGTTTTTGCAATTCTGTCGCAGCAGGTAAAATCGGGTGAGATTCAACTCGATTTCGACACCGCGAAGAAAAACTACATCAAATCGGTCAGCAAAGGATTGCTGAAGGTGCTCTCCAAGATGGGCAACTCCACCCTTCGCAGTTATCGTGGTGCACACATCTTCGAAGCTCTCGGCATCTCCTCCTCTGTGCTGAACGACTATTTCAAGGGTATCTCCTCCAAGATTGAAGGGATCGACATGGAAGATATTGCACGGGAGGTACTGCAACCTTTCGCTGAAGCTTTCAAGGAAGAAGATAATGAGCCTTTCCGGCTCAGGAATGCAGGAAACTATGCATACCGCATTGAAGGAGAACATCATGCATGGAATCCGGAGAGCATCTCCCGACTGCAGATCGCTACAAAGACCGGGGACTACCGTCTCTTCAAAGAATACACGAAGCTGGTTAATGAGAAGGAACAGCCTTCCTTTATCCGCGATCTGCTCGATTACACACGAGCCCCCATCGACATTGCCGAAGTGGAGCCAGTGGAGATGATCATGAAGCGGTTCTGTACCGGCGCCATGTCCTACGGCTCCATCAGCAAGGAAGCACACGAGGCACTGGCCATTGCCATGAACATCATTGGCGGCAGAAGCAACACCGGAGAAGGAGGCGAAGATCCGGAGCGGTTCAAACCGCAGGAGGATGGGCTATCCCGTAGGAGCGCCATCAAGCAGGTCGCCTCCGGGCGGTTTGGTGTCACCACCGAGTATCTCGTCAATGCCGACGAGCTTCAGATAAAGATTGCCCAAGGAGCAAAACCGGGAGAGGGAGGACAGCTGCCCGGCTATAAAGTAGACAACATTATCGCCAAGACACGGCACTCCATACCAGGGATCTCATTGATCTCCCCTCCCCCGCACCACGACATATATTCGATTGAAGATCTGGCACAACTTATCTTCGATCTCAAGAATGTAAACCCAAGAGCCGTCGTCAGTGTAAAACTGGTATCAGAAAGCGGTGTGGGGACCATCGCTGCCGGGGTAGCCAAGGCAAAGGCCGATCTGATCGTGATCAGCGGTTCGGAAGGAGGTACGGGAGCCAGTCCGGCGAGCTCCATCAAACATGCTGGCCTGCCATTAGAGATCGGACTGGCCGAAACGCAGCAGACACTGGTACTGAATAACCTGCGGGGAAAAGTAACACTGCAAACCGACGGACAGTTGAAAACAGGACGCGACATCGTGATTGCCGCCATGCTCGGCGCCGAAGAGTTCGGTTTTGCCACCAGCGCCCTCATCGTACTGGGGTGTGTAATGATGCGCAAATGCCATCTCAACACCTGCCCCGTGGGGGTAGCCACCCAGGATGCCGAACTACGTAAGCGCTTTATCGGACGTTACGAATATCTGGTAAACTATTTCCGCTTTCTGGCTGAAGACACCCGCGAACAGCTCGCGGCAATGGGATTCAGATCGCTGGATGAGATCGTGGGAAGGGCCGACCTGCTCACGCGGAAGCATTTCCCTGATCTGCCCAAAACGGAAAAAACCGACCTCTCGAAGATCATCTTTTATCCCGATGAAGCAAACAGGCTTGCCCTCCGACGTGCGGGCGGACAACATCACAAGATTGAAGAGGTACTGGACCGAAAGCTAATCCACGAAGCATTACCTGCCATCGACTTCCTACAGCCTGTCGGCATTAAATCGAAAATAAAAAATACCGACAGAACCACCGGTGCCATGCTCTCGGGAGAAATTGCAAGGCGGTATGGACAGTCGGGACTCCCCGATCACACCATCTCTGCCTACTTTGAGGGATCCGCAGGACAGAGCTTCGGCGCCTTTCTGGTGCAAGGGGTTACTTTTTATCTGCATGGCGACACCAACGACTACCTGGGCAAGGGCCTTTCAGGAGGACGGATTGTCGTGACACCCCCTCGGGGAAGCACTTTCAGGCCGGAAGAGAACATCATCTGCGGCAATACTTCACTCTATGGAGCGACCAGTGGTGAAGTATACATCAATGGCATAGCCGGTGAACGGTTCTGCGTACGCAACTCGGGTGCCACAGCTGTAGTAGAGGGAGCCGGCGACCACTGCTGCGAGTATATGACCGGTGGTTGTGTGGTGGTGCTGGGGAGCACCGGACGAAACTTTGCGGCAGGTATGAGTGGCGGTGTGGCCTATGTGCTCAATGCAAAGAACGACTTCGACTATTACTGTAACATGGAAATGGCAGAGCTGTCGCTGGTTGAAGATCTGTCCGATGTCCGGGAGTTGAAAGACCTCATCTCCAGACACCAGCAGTACACCAACAGCGAGCTGGCAAAACAGATACTCGACAACTGGGACATATATGTGGAACAATTTATCAAAGTGGTACCCATCGAGTTCAAGAAGGTGCTGCAGGAAAGGAAAATGGCAGAACTAAACCGAAAGATTGCAGTCGTGGAAAGGGACTATTAATTCAAGCATCAACAATTATGGGAAATCCAAAAGCATTTATGACGATACCGAGAAAGGAAGCCGGTTATCGTCTCATCAGCGAAAGAATATATGACCACGCCGAAGTGGAACAGACATTGAACAGGGAAGACCGCAAACAACAGGCTGCACGATGCATGGACTGTGGCATTCCTTTCTGTCACTGGGCCTGCCCTCTCGGCAACAAGATGCCCGAATGGCAGGATTATATTTACAAGGGCGACTGGGAAAGAGGCGTGGAGGTGTTACATGAAACCAATAATTTTCCTGAGTTTACCGGACGAGTCTGTCCAGCTCCCTGTGAAAAATCGTGTGTGCTGGCTCTGCATGACGCACCGGTGACCATCCGGGAAAATGAAGCATCGGTAACGGAGGTAGCTTTCATAGAAGGGATGATCAAAGCCCGTCCTCCTAAACACCGTACTGGTAGGAAGGTAGCCATTATCGGATCCGGACCAGCCGGACTTGCAGCGGCACAACAACTGAACCGCAAGGGACATCACGTCACCGTGTATGAGAAAGACAACACCCCCGGTGGCCTCCTCCGCTATGGGATTCCCAATTTTAAGCTGAGCAAACAGGTCATCGACCGGCGGCTGAAATTATTGATGGAAGAGGGCATCGAGTTTGTGACCAATACGGAAATAGGGAGAGATATTCCCGGAAGGCAGATCATGCTGGAATATGATGCCGTCTGTCTGACTACCGGAGCCGGAAAACCGAGAGATATCACACCCACGGGGCGTGATCTGAAAGGCATTCACTTTGCCATGGATTTTCTTTCGCAGCAGATACGGATTCTTCAGGATGAAGAAAAAGACGATGTTGAGCGGATCACGGCAAAAGGGAAGCATGTACTGGTGATCGGCGGTGGCGATACCGGCTCCGACTGTGTGGGTACTTCCATCAGGCAAGGCGCAAAGAGTGTGACCCAGATTGAGATCATGCCAAAACCACCAGTAGGAAAAAATCCGGCGACACCCTGGCCAAGCCCCTATCCACAGATATTGAAAACATCCTCCTCACACGAGGAAGGATGCGACCGTCACTGGCTGCTCAACACCATCTCCTTTAAAGGAGAAGACGGCATTGTGAAGGAGGCTGCAGCAGAATCTGTCAGCTGGGAAAAAGATGCCAGCGGACGCTTTACAATGATCTCCTCGGGACAGTCCGAAATACTGAAAGCCGATCTGGTGCTGCTGGCTCTTGGATTCGTGCACCCCGTACACGAAGGGTTGCTCGACGAACTGGGCATAGCCTACGATGTGCGGGGCAATGTGGCAGTGGACAAACAGCACAACAGCAGTGTATCCAAAGTATTTGCCGCGGGCGACACCATCATGGGAGCCAGCCTGGTAGTGAAGGCGATCGCATCGGGACGCAAAGTGGCGGAAGATATTCATCGTTTTATCAGCACACCAACAAATCAGTAAATCAACAAATAAACAAATCAATCTATGTGTGGAATTGTGTGTACATTCAACTTGAAGAAGCCAGCGGAGCAACTGCGCCCGCAACTGTTGAAGATGTCGATCAAGCTACGTCATCGCGGACCAGATTGCTCGGGTATCTTCTCGTGCGACAAAGCCATTCTGGCGCATGAGCGCCTCTCCATTGTCGACCCGGCCTCGGGAAAACAGCCCCTGGTCAGCAAAGACGGGCAATTGATACTGGCGGTGAACGGCGAGATATACAACCACCGCGATATTCGGAAAAAATATGCGCACACGTATGAGTTTCTCACCCAGTCGGATTGTGAAGTGATTCTGGCACTCTACCGCGACAAGGGACCCGATTTCCTGGAAGAGCTGAACGGCATCTTTGCATTTGCGCTCTATGATAAAGAGAAAGATCTGTTCCTGATTGGTCGCGACCACATCGGCATCATTCCACTCTATCAGGGATGGGATCGCGATGGTACCTATTACGTGGCGTCAGAATTAAAAGCATTGGAAGGCTTTTGCAACAAGATTGAAGAATTTCTACCGGGACAATACTACTACAGTCCCGACAACAAGCCTACCCAATGGTACACCCGTGACTGGATGGAATATGATCAGGTAAAAAACAACCATTCTGACGTGATTGCTTTGAGAAAAGCGATGGAAGATGCAGTACAAAGACAAATGATGAGCGATGTGCCTTACGGGGTTTTGCTATCGGGTGGGCTCGATTCGTCGATTATCTCGGCAGTAGCAAAAAAGTTTGCCGCCAAACGGGTGGAGACCGACAACAGAGAAGACGCATGGTGGCCGCAGCTGCACTCTTTTGCCATCGGGCTCGAAGGATCACCCGACTTGGCTGCGGCCCGAAAGGTAGCCAAACACATCGGTTCCATCCATCATGAGTTTGAATACACCGTGCAGGAAGGTCTTGATGCTATCCGCGATGTAATCTATCACATTGAGACATACGACGTAACTACCGTGCGCGCCAGTACACCCATGTATCTGATTGCCCGGTATATTAAATCCATGGGCGTGAAGATGGTACTTTCCGGCGAAGGGGCCGATGAGATATTCGGGGGTTATCTCTATTTCCACAAGGCACCCGATGCCGAAGAGTTCCACAAAGAGACGGTGAGAAAATTGAGCAAACTGCATCAGTACGACTGCCTTCGTGCCAACAAATCACTGGCGGCATGGGGTGTGGAGGGGCGCGTACCTTTCCTCGACAAAGAGTTTCTCGATGTAGCCATGCGGCTCAATCCAAAAGACAAGATGTCGGGAAACGGAAAAATTGAAAAGCACATCCTGCGAAAGGCGTTTGAAGACTATCTTCCTGCGGAGGTGGCCTGGCGGCAAAAGGAGCAGTTCTCTGACGGCGTGGGCTATAGTTGGATTGACACACTTAAAGAGATTGCCGGACGACAGGTAACCGACGAACAGATGGCAAACGTGCACCATCGCTTTCCCATCAACCCGCCTCTGACCAAAGAAGAGTATGTCTACCGCACCATTTACTCCGATCTATTTCCTTCCGACAGCGCAGCACAGTGTGTGCCTTCCGTACCATCTGTCGCTTGCAGTACGCCTGTGGCACTGGCGTGGGACGAAGCTTTTCGGAAGCATGCTGATCCTTCGGGCCGGTCCGTCGTATCCGTGCATGAACATAGCTATCAACAACAATCGCAGAGGGTTCAGTCTGAACATAATTTTACCGAAACATCTTAAAATGAGACCTTTCCAAACAATTTATAATATTTTAATAAAATAGTCCCCGTGCTAAACGCCTATGAAACAGACCTGGCACCGATATCTCTTTATAAAAGAGAGCAAATAAGTCTTTTACCTTTCAAATGTTAGAGAAAATTATTTATCTTTGACAAAACCTGTTTATACCTTCTCAATTGCAGTGGAAGGGGCAATAAACGGGAATCATTAAGAAGAACAACTTCCCCTCGGAATCCGGGACCAAGAGCAGGAGAACTCGCAATCGTTCTCAACTCAAGAAGAACAACTTCCCCTCGGAATCCGGGACCCGCATTACAATAAATCCCCGCGGAAAGAAGGAGTTTACCTTGCAACTCCGTTATCCGGAATGGATAGAAGCGGGAGCCCTACAAATCAGGGTCAACGGCAAAGCTGTTCCCGCGGTATCCAAAGATGGGTATGTTCCTGTCAGCAGGAGATGGAAGAAAGGCGACAAAGTGGAGGTGACGCTGCCAATGGAGATCAGAACGGAACAACTTCCCGATCACTCCCATTATTATTCCTTTCTCTATGGTCCCCTTGTGCTTGCCGCTCAGACTGGCATAGAGGATCAGGACGGGCTCTTTGCCGATGACAGTCGGGGGTGGGCATATCACCCATGGGAGACAAGTACCGTTGAGAAATATGCCGTTGGTGGTAGGTAATCCCGATCAGCTGGCATCGCTGGTGACACCCGTAACAGGTAAACCGCTTACCTTTCACCTCTCAAGCCTTTATCCCGAAGCATATGGAGCAGGCATGGAGCTCATTCCCTTTTCTTCCCTGCATGCCTCGCGCTACATCATTTACTGGGCTCAGGCTACCGCGGCAGAGGCAGAAAAGATCCGGCTAAAAATGGAACAGGAGGAGGCCAGACAACTGCAACTCGATGCAATCACGGTAGACAAGGTGGTATGCGGCGAGCAGCAGCCTGCCACGCAGGGGAGTCTTACCGCCAGGATCACCGAGGTACGTCTGCTCTCAGAAGGTGGGTTGCCATGATTATCGATGCGTATCTTGATGGAAGGAAAACCTTTAAATAAACCGATAAAATGAAAAAGACTTTATTATGTATGGTCGCTTTATGCCTGGTGGGAGGCATCTTCGCACAGCAACAAAACGTGGATCTTGTTGTGAATGTAAAAAAAACGGGTGCACCCATTCAATCCACCATGTACGGACTCTTTTTTGAGGACATCAATTTTGGGGCAGATGGAGGTCTCTATGCCGAACTGATTAAAAACCGTTCTTTCGAATTTCCCCAGTCGCTCATGGGATGGGATATTTTTGGAAATGTGGAAGTACGCAGCGACGGCGCTCCTTTTGAACGCAACCCGCACTACGTACGCCTGAGCCATTCAGGACATGCCCACAAACATACCGGCCTCGAGAATGAAGGATTCAGGGGCATCGGGCTGAAGAAAGATGGCACCTATCGTTTTTCATTATGGGCCCGCACCGCAACAAACAGCGCGCCACAGAAGATCAGGATTGAACTGGTGGATGCAGCGAACAATCCCATCGAACGGAAAGAACTGGAGATTACCACCGACGAATGGAAGCAGTACGAAATAATCCTTTCTTCTCCACTCGAAGAAGCTAAAGCGACACTCCGCATCTTCCTCACCTCGGAGGGACCGCTGGATATGGAGCATATCTCGCTTTTCCCAACTGACACCTGGAAAGGGCGCAAAAACGGACTGCGCAAAGACCTAGCCGAGGCACTGAATGAATTGAATCCCGGCCTGTTTCGTTTCCCGGGAGGTTGTATCATTGAGGGTACGGATCTGGACACACGCTACGACTGGAAAAAGTCGGTGGGTCCGGTAGAGAACCGTCCCTTGAACGAAAACCGCTGGCATTATACTTTTACGCATCGCTTCTTCCCCGACTATTTCCAAACCTACGGCATGGGTTTCTATGAGCTTTTTCTCCTCTCTGAGGACATGGGCGCCGAACCGCTGCCGGTGGTCAACGTGGGACTGGCCTGCCAGTATCAGAATGACGGCGAACATTGCCATGTTCCCATAGGTGAACTGGGGGACTATATCCAGGATGCACTGGATCTGATTGAATTTGCCAATGGTGACATCTCCACCCAGTGGGGAAAAGTAAGAGCAGAGATGGGGCACCCCGAGCCGTTTCACATGAAGTTCATCGGCATCGGCAATGAGCAGTGGGGACCTGAATACCCGGCACGTCTGGAAAAATTCATCGAAGCAATCCGGGCAAAGTATCCGGGAATACAGATTGTCGGTAGCTCCGGACCCCAGGCCGAGGGCAAAGACTTTGCGTATTTATGGCCTGAGATGAAGAGGCTGAAGGTGGATCTGGTGGATGAACACTACTACCGCCCGCCACAATGGTTCCTCGACAATGCAGCCCGTTACGACTCCTACGACCGCAAGGGGCCAAAGGTGTTTGCCGGTGAGTATGCCAGCCATCACAAAAACAGGAAGAACAACTTCGAATCGGCCCTCACCGAAGCATCCTTTATGACCGGACTGGAGCGTAATGCCGATGTGGTCCACATGGCTACCTATGCTCCCCTGTTGGCACACGTGGATGCCTGGCAGTGGCGTCCCGACCTGATCTGGTTCGACAACCTGCGCATGGTGCGCACGCCCAATTACTACGTGCAGAAACTATACGGCCACTATGCCGGTACGAACGTGCTACCCCTCACCTGGAAGCAGGCACCCCTTACCGGACAAGAGGGACTATATGGCTCCGCTGTGATCGATACAAACAAGAACGAGATCATTGTCAAACTGAGCAATGTGTCGCAGGAGAACCGCCAGATTGTGGTGAGCCTGGAGGGAATGAAAAAGAAAATGCAGCTTCGTCCCGAAGTGGAAACCATTCTTTTAAAAGGAGGTGCAGATGAGGAAAACACACTCGACACACCCGATGCCATTGTGCCGGTATCCGCATCGGCAACACTGAACGGATCGAAATTATCTGTCGATGTGGAGCCCTACTCCTTTAATCTGTTTGTGATTGGCTATACCGATTAGGCGGGCACAGATTCATTCAACCTGATTGTTCGGAAGGCAGTTGCCTTATAATATCAAAAGAAAGGAGCCATCTCATGGTTCATTATGAGATGGCTCCTTTCTTTTTCCTAAGTATCCGTTTCAGATGTACTCATCTCCGTAGCGGAATTTCACATCCGTCACGAAGTGCTTGATACGTTGTTCCTCACTTTTTTTACAAATCAGCAGCACGTTATCAGACTCTGCCACGATATAATCTTCGAGTCCCTGCAAAACAACCAGCTTGTCTTCACTCATCGCCACAATGTTGTCCGAGCTTTCTACAAACAATGTTTTGCAGTTAAGTTGGGCGTTGTTGTCGCTGTCACGTGCCGACACGTCATGCAGAGCTCCCCAGGTGCCCAGGTCGCTCCAGCCGAAATTAGAGATGTTCACGTATACGTTATCTGCCTTTTCCAGGACGCCGTAGTCGATGGAAATATTGGGACAAAAGGGGAAGCTGGTATCAATAAACTGTTTCTCGGCGGAAGTGTTAAACAGCTCTTTTCCTTCGTTAAACTTCTGAACAATATCAGGAAGATATTTTTTAAATGCATCGATAATGCAGTTCACATTCCAGAGAAAAATACCCGAGTTCCACATAAACTCGCCACTGTGTAGAAATTTCCTTGCCAGGTCGATATTGGGCTTCTCGGTGAAGGCTTTCACCTTCTGAATCCCATTCATATCCTTCTCATCTACCTGAATGTATCCGTAACCTGTTTCCGGGCGACTGGGTTTGATCCCCAATGTGAGCAGTACCGCATTTTGACTTACAAACTCCAGCCCCTTCTTCATATCGGTCTCAAATTGTTCTTCATTCATGATCAGGTGATCGGAAGGTGCTACGATGATGTTGGCATCGGCATTTACGGCTCTGATTCTGAACGAGGCATAGGCTATTGCCGGAGCTGTGTTACGCCTGATTGGCTCCAGCAACAGCTGATTTCCTTCAATTTCCGGCAATTGTTGTCTGATTGTTTCAGCATATGCATCATTGGTCACAAGGTAGATATTCTCTACAGGAACTATCTTTTTAAAACGGTCGAAAGTACTTTGCAGTAGTGAGCGTCCGGTACCGAAAAAGTCGAGGAACTGCTTGGGTTTATCTTCCTTGCTGAATGGCCAGAAGCGGCTTCCCACGCCGCCGCACATAATTACGCAATAATTATCACTGTTTCTCATTCCTAAGATTATAATTTGAATAACATGAAAATTCCATCGGGTGTTAATTGATCAATTCAAGAGCGTCTTGTAGCATAAATGTATAACGTTTCTATGCTGCATTTTGTTTTCAGCCCCCGTTTAGTACGTTAAAGATACGAACAAAAGCGTATTCTCACAGAAAAAGCCGGTTAAAATGCATAAAAATAAAGATAACTTTTTCGTAATCCCGAAAATATGTGTACTTTTGCACTCACTTTTCTACGATATGCCCAGATGGCGGAATTGGTAGACGCGCTGGTCTCAAACACCAGTGGATTCACTTCCATGCCGGTTCGATCCCGGCTCTGGGTACTCAGAAAAACAAATCCCAACTGATTCTCAATCAGCTGGGATTCTTTTTTTTGTGTTTTACGCCATTTTTGCGCCAAAGCCCATTTCCAGTATCTTTCTCAACCTCTCCATGGGCTGAAAGATCGTTGTCATGCTTTGAATTGTGGAATTTTCATCCATTCACCATTCTTCAAAGCTGATTGATGTGCAACAATCCCCGCAACAGTTAAATTAAGGGCCATATGAATATCAATCAACGGCTTCCTATCTAGAAGAATAGCAGTGATAAATTCATCCGTAAGACGGCCGTGTGATCCCCCATGCCCTCCAGCGTCTACGCTATTGGGGAGACTAGGTCTGGATATATCTGGCAAATCATTTTCAAGCCCTTCATACCGATTATAAAAGGAACCTTTCGTTCCACGTATTCTACCAGCTTCGGCTCCAAACCCGGGTGTGTCCCAACTCTCAACCATCCTCGACATCCCGCCTAAACTGGATCTGAACATGGCTACTTCGGTACCAAATGGATTGTTATATTGATTGTTTTTAGGTTTTAAGTGATCTACGACACTTGGCAAACCCAAACAGGAAACTTCCGTAAAACTTTCTTCCGTCACGCAAAGATGATATGCATTGGCGTGAGTTGGGTAAAACTGTGGTGGTAGTCCTACGCGCCATCCATTGAATGAATCAAGGGGTGTGCCAAAGTAATGGTAGTACTCTCCTTCTGAATAAACGATCTCACCTAATATTCCGGCTTTATAAAGTTGACGCATTGCATAAAGGTCTTCATGGAACATCGATGTTTCAAACATCATATACTTTAATCCTGTTCTTTTTACTGTTTCGTGCAATCGATACGCGTCATCCAATGAACCCCATACGGCAGGTACGGCGCAGGCTACATGTTTACCATGATTCAATGCATCGATACTGTGCTTCGCATGACTAGGTGCATCGGTCGCAATAAAAACGGCCTCGATCTCATCGTCCTTAATTAAAGCCTCGAAAGAAGGATATGTTTTCTTACAATTTGTCACCTTGGCCAGTTCAGCACATCGTTCGGGTATCAGATCACTGACAGCTACTACCTCAACATTGGGATGATCTTGAAAGCCAAATGCGGATGCAAATTTACAGACCCCATAGCCGATCAGTCCTACCCGAACCTTTCGATTGGAGACAGGTTTCCATGTTTTTCCAACAACTTCCTCACTCCCGGTATCTTCAAATCCTTGAATCACTGGAGGAGGATCTGCCGTATATCTGTTGCCATATACATGCTGAAAACCCAGCATACTCGTTCCTACACCTATTCCGGCCATCTTGACGAAATCCCGTCGGTTTAATAATTGATCTTTTTGTTTGCTTTTCATTGATACTGTATATTTTAATTGAAATCTTGAAATGTATGTTTTTAATTACGGGATGGCGCCATCTTGCCTTCAATGGAGGGGCGGAGTTTCCGCTTATGGACATCCCAAGTGAATGGTGAATGGTGAATGGCAAATAACCATAACCAACAACACTCACCTTATCTTGTGAAGCGTGTAATTATTTCCTTGTGTACGGGAAATTGTCGAATCAAATTTTCTCTTTCTGCCAATTCAAAATCCAAAAAGTCAAAACCCGGTGAAACGGTGCAACCCACCAGGGCAAAATCCGACTCTACATGAGCAGCAAACCAACAACCTGCAGGAACAATAACCTGTGGAGTCTGGTTTTCTGTGATGTCGTTACCAACCAAAAGCTCTTTGTATTCACCTTCCAAGTCAATAAGGTGTAAATGCACCGGCTTACCCAAGTAAAAATGCCAAATTTCATCTTGTTTTATTCGATGAAAAGCTGAAAAGGTATTGGATGTCAACAAATAATAAATGCAAGTCGAAAGATTTCTTCTTCCCAAATTATCAATATCTGCAGAGCATTTATCACGATAGGTTTCACGGTAAAAGCCACCTTCGGGATGTGGTTCTAATTGGAGCCGGGTGGTCAGGATATCAAGTTCGTTCATGCATGCAATAGTTTATAAACTTATCAAAAATACAAAAAAAATATGTGAAACGTCAATAAGTTGGTAATTTTGCCAAGTGCAAAGAAATAAGCATTGTTACTATCATGACGAATATGAGAACATCAACCGGTAAAAGAATTTTTTTTCTGTTCCTAATAATGGCTGTTCTGGCAACTTCATTCATGTTACCATCTTGCTCTATTATTGGAAATATGGGCAATTCAAAAAAAATGAAAATGCCACCTACAACAGTCCTGTCTTTGCAACCGGGTCCAGATAACCCAAGAAATAGTGAAGGCGATTTTATCAATCTACGCGATGGCAGGGTATTGTTTGTATATAGCCATTACACCGGCACCTCTTCCAGTGACCATGCTACTGCATACCTGGCAGGGCGCTATTCAAATGACGGAGGTAAAACATGGTCGCAGGAGGATAAACTCATCCTTGAAAATGAAGGAGGCATGAATGTGATGTCTGTCTCATTGCTCCGGCTCAAAAATGGAGATATTGCATTGTTCTACCTCAGGAAAAACTCAACGCAGGATTGCATTCCAATGATGCGCATATCGAAAGACGAAACTGACTCATGGAGTGAAGCGATACCCTGTATTACCGATAAACAGGGATATTTTGTATTGAATAATGCAAGAGTGATTCAATTAGACAACGGCCGTCTCTTGATGCCGATTGCCCTCCACCAGGTTCCCGGTGGAAAATGGGCCGACAAAGCAGATTTATACAGTTATTACTCCGATGACAACGGCACCACATGGCATTCAAGCGCACAAGTACCCAATAAGAGTAGCATCATTACGCAGGAGCCAGGTGTAATTGAAATGAAAGATGGACGGATCATGATGTACATCCGATCAAGTGGAGGTTTTCAACAACTGTCGTTCTCACAAGATAAAGGTGAGACCTGGAGTCATATTGAAACCAGTAATATTCCTTCTCCCTTATCCCCTGCCACAATTGAAAAAATTCCAGGCAGCAACGACTGGTTACTGGTATGGAACAACAACGACGGAACGAATCCAGTCATTCAAAACAAGAGAACACCCCTCACTGCATCGATTTCGAAAGATGAAGGGAAAACATGGGTCAACGTAACCAACATCCAGCAAGATCCAGATGGTTGGTATTGCTATATTGCCATTCATTTTGTCAACAAACAGGATGTTTTACTGGGCTACTGTGCCGGAAGTCAATCACGCAAGACTCATTTGTCCGTAACAGATATAAGCCTGTTCGATATCAGATGGCTGTACCATAAAGAGTTCCATTCAACTAATTAATCGCTGATAGTTTTATCGTTTAGAAGTATGGAAATAATGGACCTGGATAGGGAGAGCCCGTTGAATAGCCGTGAGGTAGTGTTGATCCCGATCCTAAAAAATGAGGCCGTTTCATGATAATACATGAGACGGCTTTTTTTGCTATCTTGTTCCTACCAGGTTGCGACCTTGTTGCTACCTTGCTCCCACCTTGTTCGGTATCCCTCCGTACTTCCCTCGTATATCCCTCGTATATCCCTCGAACACCAAGGAGGAGATAACGGTCCATTACCCGTGCAATACCCGTGCAGGACGGGTTCTTTGCAGGGGCAAGGAGAAGGAGGAAGTGGAGAAGAAAAAGAGGCCATCTCAAAAATTATTTTGAGATGGCCTCTTCATCAAGTGATTGCACGAACTTACTGTCCAAAAATCTCAGCCAGTTTCTCTTCCAGTGCCTCACCTCGTAAATTTTGCGCAACAATGACGCCCTCAGGGTCGATCAGATAACTTTGCGGTACAGCCCTGACGCCATACATACGCGCTACCTCGTTGTTCCATGAGTTGAGGTCGGAGACCTGTGTCCAGGTAAGGCCATCTTTCTCAATGGCATTCACCCACGCCTCTTTCCCGTCTTTGTTGTCCAGCGAGACACCCAGGATCTCGAATCCTTTGTCGTTGTAGGCAGCGTATGCTTTCACCAGATTGGGATTCTCCTGCCTGCAGGGGCCGCACCAGGAGGCCCAGAAGTCGAGCAGCACATATTTTCCCTGGAAATCGGACAAACTCACGGGATTGCCCTCGGGGTCGTTTTGTGTGAAGTCGGGAGCTTTTTTTCCGATTCCGATGGTTTTGGCCGCTTCTATCCTTTGGGCAAAGGCTTTCCCGGTAAATGACTCCCGATGCTTTTCGTTGATCGATAAAAACAGCGGTTCAATTGCCTCCACATCAAAATCAGATGAAACTGATTCCGAAAGGGCCTCTATACTGAAATAGGAATCGGGATGTTCGCGCACGTACTGCTGTTGTTTTTGGGAACGCTCCGCCAACAATTGTGTATACTCCCGGTTCAATTGTGCCATAAAAGTGGTGTCCTTCATCTGTTCAGGCGTTGCCTGCATGACCTTCTGATTCATCCGGGCTGCCAGATCCTGGATTTGGCCGCCAACGTACTCAAGATATGCCTGGTGCTCCTCGTTAATGGGAGAATCAATAAACTGACTGTTTTGCAACGAGTCGGGTGAATTTAGTTTCACCGTCCCGTTTTCGAGGTACAAATAGAGGATGTGCCCCGCTTGTGCAGCCTGCCCCATGCCTTCACCGGTATAATCCAGGATCAAGCGGGCGGGAGCCGGTTCACTGATATTCCCTGTAAAGGAAAAACTCCCCTTTTGGAGTTGTAAGGTATCGAGATTCTCGTTTCCTTCACTCCAATAACTCAAATAGATTGTGGCCGGATCGTTCCAGTCTCCTATTTTACCTTTCAACGTGAATGATTGGTCGTTTTGTTGGGTACAATTGCTCAGTACCAACAAACCACATAGCAATAAAAAAGTTCCTTTTTTCATCTTATTCATAATTTTGTGTGAGATTCGGATTGTAATTGGTGGCTACCTGCGGGAACGGGAATATCCACAGCGGCGAGTCGGGACGCAACGTATAGCTCCGGGTGATAACGGGAGGTATCGGCATCCAGCCGTTCATGGGATTGCCCCCCAGGGGCATGAATCCCTGCGGTGCCAGCGTAAGGGTTTTTGTCAGGGTGGTCTGCCACTCCGTTTCGGTAGCGTTCCATCGCTTCATGTCGAGGAAGTTTTTGGAGGTGGCAAAGTTCTCATTCCGAGCAACCCGCTTGAGCGCTGCAATGGCTTCGGCTTGGGTATTCACGGACATGGGGACGTAAGCTTCCGGCTTGATCCGGCGTTCACGCAGTTTCTCTAGGATGGCCATCGCGGCAGGGATGTTGGCATTTCCGCCACGTAGTAGACATTCGGCGCGGGTGAGATACATATCGACCGTAGTCAGGCTGTTGATGCTATAGTGTACCTTGTAATCTCCGGCCATGACATAATGGAACCACGCCTGCACACCGGCAACGGAAGTCATGTTGCCACCCTGATTCATGAGCACGCCTCCTGTCAGGTAGGTAGCCACATTGTTTTCCAGTTCGCCATGCTTCAGCAGGATGTCGTTGGGGTCAAAGCTTGCCAGCAGGTCGGGTGAGTAGATGTACCGCATGGTGAACGACGACATTTGATAGAATAGCTCTTCGTCGTTAAACTTGGGGCGATTGAAAAAAGGAATATCAAACGGGGGCATCGGAATAGCCAACCGGTCGGTGCGATGATCCAGCAGCTTGTTGTTGAGCTCCAGAGAAGCGGCAGCCGCCAGATCGGCACCGTCGTAGTCGTGCATGGCCATCAGCACCTTTGCCTTCACGGCATAGGCGAAGGCTTTTCCCACGCGCATTTTTGCCGGACTATCGGGCAGTGCGTTCAATGCGAAAGCCGCATCCAGATCACTCAGAATATAATCATAAACCTCCTGCACAGTTTTTTTCGTGGCAAGCTCGTTGATGGGGAAATCCTCGAACATGTACGGAACACCCCCATCGGTGGCAGCGGTGGCAGGATTGTAAGCCTTCGCGTAAAAGTTGACCGCCAGATAGTGAAAATAGGCTCGCAGTACATAAGCTTCGGCCTTGATCTGGGCTGCTTTCGCCTCACTGCCCGCAGCTTTGTCCACATTGGCTATGATGGGGTTGGCTATCCGCCCAATGACGCCATAGAATGCACCGTAGAGGTACTGTTGCGGATCCTGTGTAATGCTGGTGCGATCCACCGTTTCGTCCCACGTGAGCAACACCGACTCCACGCTGGGCATACCCTCCTCATGACGGGTAATCAGATCGAGTATATTTTGTGCGGGAATGTTGTCATTCATCAGATACATGGGCTCCCAGCTCTGCAGCTGTCCATATTCGTCGTTGAGCAACAGTTCCAACTCCTCCACCTTGTTGAGAATGCTCTGTCCCTTGGGCGTGATATCTGTAAAATCGCTACAACCGACACAAAACATCAGGAGCAGGATTGGAAACACTAAAAGTTTCAAAACGATTGTTCTCATATCATCCATGTTTGTCGTTCAATTTTAAAAATTAAGGGCAAGTCCCACAATAAAAGTGGTGGGGCGGCGTATTCCCCCGGTTTCGGGATCCACCCCCACCCTGTTCTTTGTCCAGATTACCGGAAGATTGTCTATCTGAAAGCGCAGGTTGGCATACTGCATGCCGATTCTACCGGTCCACTGCTGCGGCAGGTCGTACCCCAGTACAATGTTGCGGATCTTAATAAAATCGGCTGGCTGCACATAGATATCCAGGTAGTTATAAGCGCCTCCTCCGTCGGTATTGGATGTCCGGTCGTATTGAAAGATTCCCGGCACGGTGGTATCGGTATTTTCCGGTGTCCATGCATCCAACAGGTAAGAGGCCATCGTTCCCGGGTTGTAAGCTCCCACGGGGCTGCTTAAGGTGCCGGCCTGCAGACTGCGCATCATGTAATCGCCATAGTAAACAGCCATGACAGCAAGGCTGAATCCCCTGTAACGGAGTGTATTGCTCAAGCCCATCGTTATCTTGGGTTCGCGCTGACCGGAGAAAATGACCGCATCGGTATCTTTGCCACTTATCTGATTGCCGGTCAGTTTTGAATCATCCTTATCAAGATACATTCTTTGCCCCTCGTCGGTCAGTCCGCCAAACCGGTAAGACCACATGGCACTGGTGGGATAGCCTTCCATATATTTGTAGTCGCCCACCAAGCCGCCGGCAGTTTTCGCCAACGATTCAACATGGGTGATCTCGTTCTGATTGTATGCCATCGTCAGGCTGCTCGTCCAGTCGAACCGGTCGCGGCCCCTTTGAGGGAACCAGTCGTAGGTGAGATCCAGTTCCACACCCTTGTTATAAAGACCGGCCATGTTCAACCACATCTCCGAAAAGCCGGTCGTGGGTTCCAGGGTTTTGAGCGCGTACACGTCGTCGGCATTCTTGTAGTAAAAATCGAGCGCTCCCCGCAGGCGGCTTTGAAACAGTCCAAAGTCGAGACCAATATTGGTAGTGGCAGTTTTCTCCCAGGTGAGGAAAGGATTTGCCGGCCTGTCGATACGTGCCCGCGGTTGCTGCGTCCAGGTATTCACGGGTATATTGGTGGATGCCACCATGATGCTGGTCACGTTCTGGACGATGTTTCCAGTGATGCCGTAGCTACCGCGTAACTTCAGGTAGTTGATCCACTGGTTGTTTTTCATGAACGTCTCATCGGAAGCAACCCAGCTGGCACCAACCGACCAGAGAGGTTTCCCTCGGTATTTGCTGTTGAGGCCATACACATCGGCGTAGTCCTTGCGGAACGAGCCGAAGAGGTTATATTTATCATTGAAGCTATAGGTCAGGTTGCCATATCCCGAAGCAAAACGGTGCCGCTCCTCGGGGATGAGTCCCAATCCGCTTTCAATCAGTCCAAAGAACGATACGGTGTTCATGTCGTAATAATAGGGGTTTGTTTGCCAGGCGCGCAACTCCACGAGGTCCATGTTGGCCGTATTCTGGGTCTGTAGCTGATCATCGTAACCCATCAGCAGGCCGCGGTTACCCTTATAGCGTGTTTGGCGGAACTCAACACCTGCAAGCAGATCCACGGCATGTTTTTGTGCAAACAGACGTGAGTAGTTCAGCTGTCCGCGTGTTGTCCAGAAATCGCCTTTCCGGTTTTCAGTCACCAGCCTGCCTCCGGTTTCGGGAATCATATATTCCCAGCTACCGCCATTGTTGCGGGTATAGGCGTTCCGCATCATGCGCATGAGATAACTCTCTGCTTCGGATAAGCGGGAGCTGTTGTTTCGCTCCGTTTCGTAGATAAATTGGCCCTGGGCAGTCAGTCCTTCCATGATATAGAAGAGAAGCCCACCGTTGTAGCGTGAACTTTGGCGCTCGTAGCGGGTCTGGTCGTACGACATCTCATCCAGCGCGTTGTAATGCGTGGGGCGAAAAGCGGGATCATCGGTAAACAGGCCATTCCCAAAGCGGGTATGATCGGCATGGCTGCCATCATCGTTGACCAGGCGGGAGTATGCGAACTCCGAAAAAGGATCTCTCGCCTTATTGAGCCAACCGTCGTAGCTGGAGTAGTGGCTATCCTGCAGGATGCTGTTCACCCCAAAGTTCAGGTTCAGCCATTTGGCCATCTTGTATTCACCTTTATAGAAGATCGTAAACCGATTGTCGTTTTCATTGATATAGCCCAAGTTGTCCTGCTTGTAGTTGAGTACCAGACTCGACTGGTATTTGTCGGACATGCTGCGAACGGCGATGTTGTATTGCTGTACCAGCTGGTTGCGCAGGATCTGTTCGCCATACTCCTTGGCATAGTTGTTCTGCCGCAGCTCACCGAGCAAATCATTCACTTCCGATTCGGTAGTCTGGTTCTCGCCCAGGCGATAGTAGGCATATTGAACAGGAGAAAAGGGATTGTTCTTGTTGAGTGTATTGTCGCGGAAGGAGACACGGTTGTTGACGGCTGTCTCCTCGGTCAAATATTTGTACTTGTAATAACCGGCTTCTGCATCGACCTGTTGTTCGGGTGTCATGAAAAAGTTATCGGCATAGTCCAGATTTCGTTTCTGATGGATGGTGAAGTTCGCCTGCACATCCACACTGATGCGACCCTCTTCGCGTGGTTTCTTGGTGGTGATCACGATGATACCGGCAGATGCCCTTGAACCGTACATGGCTGTGGCGGCGGCATCCTTCAGGACGGTGATACTTTCGATATCATAGGGATTCAAATCGTGCCACGAACCCTCGATGGGCAGACCATCCACAACAACTAACGGGTTGTTCACGGCATGCAAACTACCGGTACCGCGGATGGTGATGTTGTCGCCGTCGGTTACCAGTCCAGCTACACGTCCTTCGAGGTTCGACATGATATTGGTGGTGTAACGCTCCTGCAGCGCGTTGGAGTTCACCGTGGAGACTGCGCCGGTCACTTTTCCCCGTGCGATGGACTGGTAACCAGTCACCACCAGTTCCTCCAGCATTTTAGCGCCTGGTTGCAGTGTCACGCTGATGGAGGTTCTTCCCTCGATAGCCACTTCCACAGTTTCGTAACCCAGGAAGGAGATGAGCAGTATTTCATTTGCTGAAACGCCTGATAAGAGGAAATTTCCATCCACATCGGTGACCGTACCGTTTATTTTCGTCTCATCTTTCGGCATCACCACGGCCCCGGGAAGCGGTTCTCCCTTATCATCCTTTACGGAGCCCCGCACGGTCACTGTTTGTTTGCTCTCAAGGATATCTGTTTCCTTTTTTTCCAAAAACAAAACAATCGTTTTGCCGGTCTGTTTGAAATTGAGATCGGTACCCTGGAGAATTAATTGCAAGGTGGCAGCCACTGTACGCTCCCCCTCCTGCAGGTTGACCTGGTGTGCCGCATTGACGGGCTCACCGGGGAAAACCAACTGGAATCCGGATTTCTCTTCAAGGGCCAATAACGCATTGAAAAGTTTTTCCTGCTTAAACCCCAGCGTAACGGTCTTGGTGTGGATGCTTTCTTCCGATTGTGCCTGGGCTGCTCCGATCCACATAAACAGCGCGATCATACAATAGCAGCCTCTTGTAAGGATTGAATGAATGTGCCTTGATTGCACTTGAGGATAATTTTTCTTCATACGATTCATCTATTTATCTTATTGGGTCACTCTTCCAGCGGCTTGATCAGATAGTTATTTCCATCCTTCACGTAATAAGCCCGTTGAGCGGTACACAAAATATCCAATATGGTTTCTATGGAATCCCGATCGTCCAATGAAGCGGTAATCTGGCGTTGCCTCAGGTCTTCACTTTCAAAGAGGATCGTCACTTCATATAGGGTTGAGATTTCTTGAATGATTGATTCGAAAGTACTGTTTCGGAAAATCAGATGATGCGACCTCCAGTCTGATGCGATCGTCGCATCGACCGTTTTCTCTGTGACGCGGTTCGATTTCGTGTTGTAAACCAGTTGCTTGTCTGCCTCAAGCGTGGCCAGCAAAGCATCCTCGTCTTCCACCTTCACCTTTCCACGCGTCACGGTGATCGTTATCTCAGGGTCAGCAGGATTTGCCTTGATGGAGAAGGCTGTGCCCAACACGGTAGTTTTCACTTTCCCCGTGTGAATCACAAATGGTTTTCCGGGATTGGCCTCGATTTCAAAATAGGCTTCACCCTGCAGGCTTACTTCACGTGTATCTCCTGCAAACAAACTATCCATGTTGAGCCAACTCCCTTCACGCAACAGAACAATGCTTCCATCCGATAATTTCAGGCGGGTGGCCCCGGACAACAAATCATTGCCCGCTTCTTGCACCAAAGGTTGAGTTACTTTTTCATCACCCTTCCAAAGGAAAATTGTTGTGGTAACGAGCAAGAGAATTACTGCCGCCGCACTCACCCACCGATAGAAAATTTTCCGCGACTGTCGCGGAGCGCCGGCATCCCATTCCTGCTTCAGCAAATGGAACATCGTTTCATCGCTATCACTTTTTCCGATAAGGTCGAGCAGCTGGTCGAATTCTTCTCTATTGCAATTACCAGCAAGATACTTTTCGAATAAACCGGTCACTTCTTTTTTTGAATCTCTCATGTTGTGGACAGCTTTCATAGTAAAGACACCATTCAATGGGATTGGGAGTATTAAAAAATCGGGAAATTTTAGGAAATAACCCGAACTATCATAAGATCAATATTCTAAAAGAAAAGCAGTTGTACGAAGTTTTTCAGATGGGCCTTGAATATCTTCAGTGAGTTTGCGACATGTTTTTTCACGGTATCTCTTGAAAGGTGCAGTTCATCAGCTATTTGCTGATGTGAAAAACCATCTTCCCTGCTCATGCGGAATATTTTTCGCTGTTGTGGCGACAACTTCGCTAGTAACTTCTCGAGGAACAGTTCGGCCTCCTCCGCTTCGAGGGATGTGCCCTCATCGGTTACCTGTTGCTGCAACGCCTCCCACAGCTTTTCTCTGCGGTTTTGCTCTCTCGCTACGGCACGCAGATAGTTATAAGTGTGATTACGGATTACAATGAACACATAATTATCCGGATTTTTCACTTCACACAACAATTCACGCTGTTCCCACAGACGGATAAAAACCTCCTGTACGATTTCTTCCGCCACATGAGGAGACTTCACCACCTTGGCTGCAAAAGAATACATGCGTTGGTAGTACCGATTATACATTATCCGAAAAGCCCTTTCATCTCCCTCACTCACCTCCTTGAAGAGCTGCTTATCGTTGAAAGAGGACTTTTCATTCAACAGATCACTCATGATTGCCTGCTAAAAACGAGCCGGCAGAATAAATGCTTTACCCACCAGCGCAATGATCATTCTATTGAAAAACCAAAATCATCTATTTAAGTTTCGCATGGTATGTACACAGCTAAATTCTCGACTGACAATGTTTTGTGACCCATATTTGTCCTC
>DHTF01000060.1:34255-42894 GCA_002411515.1 Proteiniphilum sp. UBA5267
GCTCTTTTTACGTTCCTCGAGGTCAATGGGTCCCCACAAAACATTGATAGGTCTCATCTTTAGCTGTATATACCCCAATTTATAAACATGCGAAACTTGAGTCATATATTAACAAATAGTCGCAAAGATAACGGTTGAATGATGATTTTACTACATTATTGCCATTTAAATTATCAATTCTCTTTTCTTCGACCTCTCGAATAAACAATTCATCTGACGGACTTGAAAAATTTCAATACCCTTTATTCCTTTTTTATTACTTTTGTTTTAACAGAGGGATTGGTTGATCTCTTTGATAAAAGCTACACTTTAAAATTAATCGTATGTCAATATTTTCAGCCTTGCTCGGCAATGCAGGAACGGTCAGCCGGGAAGAATTAGAGAAAAAGTTTGGTAAGCTGCTGATCGAATCGGAAGAGATCGAAGTGGGTTTCATGCTGATTCGCGACACATTTGTTTTTACCAACAAACGTCTGATCCTTGTGGATGTACAGGGGGTGATGGGTAAAAAGCAAGAATATAAATCAATTAACTACAAGAGCATATCGCGCTTCAGCGTGGAAACTGCGGGCACCTTCGACCTGGAAGCGGAATTGAAGATTTGGATCTCCAGTGAAGCAGAACCCAGCATCAAAAAGCAGTTTAACAAGTCGGTAAACGTGTACGAAGTGCAGAAGGTGCTTGCACATCATGTATTGGGTTAATCATAAAAAAAACCACCCCGAAGGATGGCTCTTGTAGTAAGGCATTCAGCGTTTCAGTGTAGGTGGTTTAGATTAAAATAATTGAAGACAGCCGGTTCGTCGGTTTTCCCCCTGTGGACCAAACCCGGACGGGCAACCCTGTCCCAACGGACCAGGAAGGAGCCATTCAGCGGCGTATTGCTCATCTGGTTCCAGCTTTTGCCATCGGGGCCATGAAAAAAGGTAAGCATACATCCATTCCTCACCTCAATTTTTAAAAAGGGATGTACGTTCTCCGTCTCAGACCGGAACAGGATGGTCTCCCTACCCTCCTTCACACTTTTCACGATCAATGTTTTATGCTGTATTCCCATGGCGATCATATTCTGATCGTCACCGTACAGGGTCAGCCCTTTCAGGCTACCATTCGTGTTACCAATTTGGGTTTCGTAGCTGTAGTGGGTACTCTGCGGGCGCAGACAGAGGACAGTGCCCTGTTTGGTCCCTGCTTTAGGCGCACCTGTCAAATTCAGCAAGCCGCTTTTTTGTGTTACACGAATGTCACTATAAGGATAATTCCAGGTCCAGTCCGCCTTCAGCGTTTTTCCGGAGAAGTCGTCGCTGAAATCAGCCAAGGGCAACTGCGCAGTACCTGCAAATGGGACCTGCAGCCTGATTGTGGCGTGCTTGCCGGGCTTGAATGCCAACCATCCATCATCGGTACCAATCAGTTCATGCAGGATAGGCTGACGTCCCATATAAAAGGCATCACCCGACTGATAACCGTGACTGAGGTAGAACATCCGTCCGTCGGGTGTTTTTACTGCCGTGCCGTGCCCACAGGAAAGAAAATCACCATTACCTCCTGAAAGGATGGGGTTTCCGGCGTATTTTTCATAGGGTCCGCGGAAGTTTTTTGCACGTGCCACCCGCACATCATAGTCGCTGGAGGGACCACAACAGCTCTTTGCCGAATAAATGATGTAATAATAGTCTCCCTTTTTAAAATGATATTGTCCTTCCAGGCCTATCCTCTCTTCGTCTTTTAACAAAGTGAAAGGCTCTCCTTCGAGTTGCAATCCGTCGTCCGACAATCTGCTACCCAGCAGCTCAATGGGACGCTGGTCGAGTCCGTATGCTTTCCAGGTCAGAAATAACTGTCCCTCATCGTCAAACACAAAGGCATCAATTGCTTCCGTACCCAGCTCAACCAGGGGGCCATGATCGGTAAATTTCAGTGAGGTCCCCTTGGCTGTGGCCACGCCGATATAAGATGTATTGTCGGATTTTCTGCGGGCCGTATAATAGCAGAACATGGTTCCATGATGATAATACAACTCGGGTGCCCAAAAGGAATGAGAGGTCCATGAAGGTTTTTCGTTGAAAACATGTCCTGCCTGCTTCCAGTTAATCAGATCGGTGGAAGTAAATATGGGATAAAAGGGAGCCCATTCCGACGACGTGGCCGTCGCGTAATAGGTATCTCCCACTTTAACGGCAGAAGGGTCGGCCATATCACCTTTGATTACAGGATTTTCAAAAAAGGCATTTTCCTGTGCAGCAACGTGAGATAGCACAAGGACAGATACAATAACGAGGAGGTAAATTTTTTTCATAACACCGCATTTCATTATTTGGCTACAAAGCTAACAAAAATGGGCTGAACAATGCGGCCGGCCATAAAAAAGAGCCACCCCGAAGGATGGCTCTTGTAGTAAGAATCAGAAAGATTGTTATTTGATTTTCTTGTAACCGTATACGGCACGGTCCCCCAGTTCTTCCTCAATGCGAAGCAACTGGTTATACTTGGCCATACGGTCGGAGCGGCTCAATGAACCAGTCTTGATCTGTCCTGCATTGGTGGCAACCGATATGTCGGCAATGGTAGCATCTTCGGTTTCACCTGAACGGTGCGAAGTCACACTGGTGTAACCATGACGGTGAGCCATTTCAATGGCATTCAGCGTTTCGGTAAGCGTACCAATCTGGTTCACCTTGATCAGAATGGAGTTGGCGCAACCAAGCTTGATTCCTTTTTCGAGGAAATCTACGTTGGTCACAAACAGGTCATCACCCACGAGCTGGCACTTGTCGCCAATCTTGTCGGTAAGCAATTTCCAGCCATCCCAGTCGTTTTCACTCATACCGTCTTCGATAGAATCGATGGGGTATTTAGAGATCAGTTCGGCAAGGTACTCAGCTTGTTCGGCAGAATTACGTTTTTTACCCTGAGGGCCTTCAAACTTGGAATAATCATATACACCATCCTTGTAGAATTCAGAAGCTGCACAGTCGAGGCCGATCATGACATCTTTTCCTGGTACATATCCGGCATTCTTCACAGCGGTGAGTATCGATTCGAGTGCTTCTTCGGTTCCGCCGGCCAGTGTGGGGGCAAAACCACCTTCATCACCTACAGCGGTGCTCAGGCCCTTGTCATGCAATACTTTTTTCAGTGAGTGAAATACTTCGGCTCCCATACGCAATCCTTCTTTGAAAGAGTTTGCGCCTACAGGGCGAATCATAAACTCCTGGAATGCGATGGGTGCATCGGAGTGCGAACCGCCATTGATGATGTTCATCATGGGTACGGGCAGCACGTAGGTGTTGGTACCTCCGATATATCTGTAAAGAGGCAGTCCGAGGTAGTTGGCAGCAGCCTTTGCTACGGCAAGAGAAACACCCAGCAATGCATTGGCACCGAGGTTCGATTTGGTCTTGGTACCATCCAGTTCCAACAGCTTTGCATCAATCTGTGTCTGTTCCAACACGTTTGTACCGATTAAAGCGGGGGCGATTACATCGTTGATGTTAGCCACAGCTTTCAACACACCTTTACCAAGGTAACGACCTTTATCGCCATCGCGAAGCTCCAAAGCTTCATTTTCACCGGTAGAAGCACCCGATGGAACAGCTGCACGGCCAAAAGCGCCTGATTCTGTAACGACATCTACTTCTACGGTGGGATTTCCTCTCGAATCCAATACCTCCCGTCCTAAAATACTTACAATTCTCATGTTGTTGAATTTTATATAAAATGAATGAATCTCTATTTACCTAAACACCAATCATATACCCGGGAAAAGGTTCCCCGGATAATCGCATACAAATATACATATTTTTTTGCGAAACAGACTGTTTGCGGACAGAAAGTTGGGGTTAAATGTTAATAAACAGGCGAAAGCATTCAGGCCCCCGTACCATTCACGGTGGCAATGAGCGTACTTAAATTGGAAGTGAGCAGCTTCACCGATATGGCCATGAGAATGACGCCGAAAAATTTGCGCAGAATGTAGGCACCGCTTTCTCCCAGTAAACATTTTACCCGGTCGAGATACCGCAATACCAGATAGACAATCAGTAGGTTTAAGACAACTGCGACGATGATATTCATTGTGTGATATTCCGCACGCATAGAAAGCAGCGTGGTGAAGCTTCCCGGTCCGGCAATCAACGGAAAGACCACCGGAAAAAGAGTAGATGAATTATCGGGATTGCTTTGGTCATTCTTAAATATCTCCACCCCAAAGATCATTTCGGTGGAGAGAATCAGCAGCACCACCGCACCGGCCACAGCAAATGCTGAAATGTCGAGCTGGAAGAGCTTCAGTATCCACTCCCCGATGAAAAGGAAACCTATCAGGACGATGAGCGAATAGAACGCCGCCTTCTCAGCATGGATGGTTTTGTTCTGACTCTTCAAGTTCAAAAATATGGGGACTGATCCTGTTACGTCGATGATCGCAAACAAGACCAGAAAAGCACTCACTATTTCCACACCATTTAATGTCCACATAAGAAATTTAGTTTTAGAATAATGTCAGATTTTACTTTCATTTTGCATACAAAAATACAAAAAATAACCCTAATGCCCAATTTTTACCTCAATATTGGACATGCGACGGCGTTATCTTTACCAATGGGAAGGGATCAGGGTGTACGAAATTCAGGTATTTGATGATCATGAAAGCGTTGAAATGTTGAAAAAAGCGTTTTTGAAATGCCGCTAACGAGGCACTGTTGGCGTTGCAGTCGGCTATATCATTCAGAAATGCATTCGCATGGAGAAACTGCTGCAGCGCGGGATGTAACGTGACCAGCATCGGCTCCACCTCCGCTTGTTCTTTCCCGAAAAAAGCATCCTTCCTGTCGAAGAGCTGTTTCAATGCCTTAAAAGCATCCGGCGAATAGGCCTTTAGCTGATCGTCGGGTTCGTTCAGGATCTTTTGCAGTGCAGGGCCAGTGCCAAAGGGTACACGATCTGAAAAACGGGCAAGGGGATATACCCACACGTTGTGGAGCTCAGCTATCCCCCCCAGAGCGAAGACTTTTTGCAGGAAATAGAAGTCTTCTCCACCCTGCTGCCGTCCCATTCCGCCCACGCGCACGTAGGCATCGGCCTTCACAGCAAAAGCCGATCCAATGGTGTGGTGATACCACGGAAAGCCGACAAACTGTAACATTGCCCTAAAATATCGCAGATAATCCTCATACTGCCGCACCGCTCTTTCCAGCGACGGGTTTTGCAGCTCCACCCGGTGAAAAAAATTATGCACCGTGGCATTCAATCGGTTATTACGGAGAAAAGCTTGGTAAATGGAGGTGAGAAAATTGACCGATATTGTACAATCAGCGTCCAGAGAAACAATCACGCCTTGCTCATTTCCTGTAGAAAAGAAATGTTGCACGGCCAGGTTCATCCCTATTTTCCGGGCCAGGCCTACCCCCGCATGTTTCCGGGGCAGCTCCTCAAACAACAATGGCAGAAAATATTGTTCTTTTGTGTTATGCGTTGCAGCAAACGCCCGGGCTTCTTCAAATGACTTCCGGTTCTGCAGGATTCCCTCACGGGTAGAACGTACACTTGAGTTGAACACGATCACCGTGGCAATTCTGATCTTGGGCGGCATGGCTTCCAGCAGACTGTGCAGTGTCGTGAACAAACCAGGTTCATTATAACAGGGTATCACCACCACCATGTCAGCAGCGAAATGCACAGGCAGAACGGTTTTTCCATAATCTGGATGTTGCCTTTCTATATAAGTTTGCCAGTTCTTCCTGTTCATAAGAAAAGTGTATTTGAGAAAAGGAATGCTTCGATGTAAACGGAATAAGGGTTCTTCGTTGGAAGAACCCTTTCACATATAAAACATGCAGTGTTTAATCTTTTTTCTGTCCGTCTGCAGCGGCGGCGGTGACGGGACCGTATTTGTTATTGAGGAACTCAACTACATCGGCGGTGATATCATATTTATCATTGGCATAAAGTACGGTGCTTGTTGTCCGGTTACTAAATATGATCTCGTAATGCTTGTCCGCGTTGAATTCAACTAGTTTGGCTTTGATGGTGTCCTCCATCTGTATATTCAATTTCTCTTGCTCCAGCATGAACTCCTGCGTCAACCTTTCGGCTAGCTGCTGATACTCCTGATTCATTTGCACGATACGCTCCTGCTCCTGCTGTGCTCTTTCCTGACTCAGGAAAGCATTGTTGCGCAGTTTGCGGTCGAAATCCTGTGCAGCAGCATTGATTTGATTTTGTCTTTGGTTCAATGTAGCCCTTGTACTTTCCTCTTTTCTTAACAACGATTCGTTGAGGTCTTTGGCGAAATTATAATTGATCAGCAGGGAATCCACATTCACATAGGCAATGGGCAATGTAATGGAAGAGTCGTTCAAAAAGAGCGAAAGATCATTACCGGCCGATCCGTTCACGGAAGATTTTGAGGTAAAGTGCAGGATGTAAAGAACAATTAACGCAATCGCCAACACTCCGCTGACGACGTAAGGAGTAGGATTCTTCATTTTTAATAGATTTATAAATTATCTGATTTCAAGAATTTCTCAATGGGGCTTTCTCTTTTGCTCATTTCGGCATCCTGAGAGGTGGCGCAGTGGATACCTCTTTCCTGCATGGCTATGCTGTCGCCGATATGCAAGCTGGGGAATTTGCCGTCCTTGGTAAAAAAAACCCGTACACCCATCAATAAAATGGCGATGAACAAGATAATAATGCCCGGGATCAGTATACTTAACATAATTCTCAATTTTTACGACGCAAAGATAGTCTAATTAGCCAATTAAACCGCATTTTTTCTCATTAAAGAAGCTAAATTTTTGCTGGTACACTTTATTTCATGTATTTTTATCGATTCTAAATCCACAAAAAAAAGAGATTATGACAATAAAAGATTTGCAGCCCTCCGCTATATGGGGATATTTTCACGAGATCACACAGATTCCCCGTCCCTCAAAAAAGGAGGAAAGAATCGTTGCCTGGCTGCTCGATTTTGCCAGGGAACACAATCTGGAAGCAAAAAAGGACCATGCAGGAAACGTCCTCATCACCAAACCGGCGACCAAAGGAAAAGAACATGTCCCCACTGTGATTCTGCAGTCGCATGTAGACATGGTTTGTGAGAAGAACGCCGACGTAGCACACGACTTCGACAATGACCCCATTGAGACCATCATCGACGGCGACTGGGTGAAAGCCAAAGGAACAACATTGGGTGCAGACAACGGTATTGGCGTAGCGGCACAGCTGGCTGTGCTGGCTGCTGATGACATTGCACATGGAAAAATTGAAGCACTCTTCACGGTAGATGAAGAAACAGGGCTTACCGGAGCTTACGCCCTCGGGAAAGAGTTCCTGACTGGCAAAAAGCTCATCAACCTCGATACCGAGGAAGAAGGGGAGATCTATATCGGGTGTGCTGGCGGAAAGGGCACGAGGGCCTACTTCAAATACAAAGAAAAAGATGCACCAAAGAAATATTTCTGGTTTCGTGTCGCGGTGAAGGGCCTACGCGGTGGTCACTCTGGAAGCGACATCGACAAGGGGCTCGGCAATGCCAACAAGATTCTCACCCGTTTTCTGCATTCACTCACCCGGAAGAAGTATGGCATGATCCTCTCGGAGATTGGCGGTGGCAATTTGCACAATGCCATTGCACGCGAAGCTTTCGCAGTGATAGGGGTAAAAGAAAAGCACAAGGAAGATGTGCGGGTTAAATTGAACCTGTTTCTTTCGACAGTGCAGGAAGAATACAAAGATACTGACCCCCAACTTCATATGGAGCTGGAGTCGGTACAGATACCATTGAAGGTGATCAACAAAAGTACCACAGAAAGGCTAATTCTGGCGTTGTATGCCTGCCCTCACGGCGTCATCGGCATGAGTCGCGACATCGAGGGGTTGGTCGAGACCTCCACCAATCTGGCTTCAGTGAAAATGCTGCCCAATCATCAGATAGAAGTAGGAAGCAGCCAGCGCAGTTCGGTGGCATCACAAAAAGAATATATTGTCGATATGGTCTCCTCGGTGTTTGATCTGGCCGGAGCAAAAGTTACACACAGCGAAGGCTACCCGGGCTGGCAACCCAATACCGAATCGGCGCTGCTGAAGCTTGCAGAGGAGGTTTACCAGTCGCTCTATCATAAAAAAGCAAAGATAAAGGCAATTCACGCCGGCCTGGAATGTGGTTTGTTTCTTGAAAAGTATCCCGACCTCGACATGATCTCTATTGGACCAGATATGACGGACGTACATTCACCCGATGAGAAAATGAAAATCTCTTCTGTGGGTAAATTCTGGGATTACCTGGTGAAACTGCTGGAGTCAATTTCATAAAGTTGGTATGCACCGCATCCTCATATTGGTTGCCTTGTTGACGATGATCCCTGCGGTCATCGTCCCGCAGGAGCAGTTTCGGGTGATGTTCTACAACGTGGAGAACCTGTTCGACACAAGGGATGATTCGCTGAAGAACGACAACGAGTTTCTGCCAGATGGGTTCATGCGTTGGACACCCTGGAAGTATTGGGAAAAGTTGCGCAACATCACCCGCGTGATCACTGCTGTGGGGGGTATGCAGTCACCAGCACTGGTAGGGTTGTGCGAAGTGGAAAACGACAGTGTAATTTTCGATCTCACGCACCGCTCCCCCCTGCGTA
>DHTF01000060.1:43127-60270 GCA_002411515.1 Proteiniphilum sp. UBA5267
CTCTATCAACGCCATCAGTTCAGACTGCTGGAACACAGAGAGTATGAAGTAACCTTTGACAAGCAAGGCCTGCGTCCTACCCGCAACATCCTCCATGTCGTGGGAAATCTCGTCAACGGCGATACACTCGACCTGTTTGTGTGCCATTTTCCCTCCCGTAGCGAGGGGCAGCGGGAAACAGAGCCACAACGAGTTGCCGCAGCGCAGCTCTTGCGGGAGAAAGCCGACAGCTTGCTTCTGTTGAGGGAAGATGCCCACATCCTGATCATGGGTGACTTCAACGATCACCCCGACAACAAAAGCCTTTCGCTCACATTACAGGCAAAAGCGATGGGGATACAAACCGATAAAGGAGATTTGTATAACCTGTTTTATCACCGCATGAAAGAAGACGATTTTGGAAGTTACAAATATCAGGGACGCTGGGAAGTACTCGACCAGTTTATTGTGAGCGGGAACATGCTGATGCCGTCAAACAGAACTTCGATCGTTGATCGCAGGGCAAACATTTTCAAGGCAAAGTTCCTATTCGAAGAAGACAGCCGATACTATGGGAAAAAGCCATTCAGAACGAACCTCGGCCCCCGCTATCTGGGAGGCTTCAGTGATCACCTGCCCATATACATGGATTTAATTGTAGGGCTTTAGAGAAGTTTATATTAAAATAAAATGTGATTTCCACAAAATAATTCTACATTTGTAAATCGTATCAAAGAATATGCATATTAAACATCAAACAATAATCCTATGAATCCACTTCTAATTAATTTAAACGGTTGGGAAATACCCATCATTGTACTGGTTGTTTTAATTCTCTTCGGAGGAAGAAAAATACCCGAATTCATGAAGGGACTCGGAAAAGGCATCAACAGCTTTAAGAAAGGGCTGCATGACATTGAAGAAGACATCAAGACCGATCCTTCAGAAAACAATTCCAACACAACAGGTAGTAAGTAAATAAAGGAAGGCAGATCTTCCACACTTTTTTCTTACGGAACAACATCACATATTCTCGATCACGACCTGCTTATCCAGGTTGTAATCGGGAATTTAAATCTATAGCACAAGGGTTACATGGCAGAGAAAGAAATGTCCTTTTGGGATCATCTGGAGGAATTCCGATGGACGCTGATACGTATTTTCGTTGCTGTGATTGTTTTCGCAATTGTGGGATTCATTCTCATCCCGCACATTTTCGACAGCATTATACTTGCTCCCCGCACATCCGACTTTGTCACCTACAGATTTCTGGATAAAGCAAGTCAATTTATACCCTTTATGCCCGACTTCTCTGCCGATTCATTTGATGTAAACATCCTCAACATCAACATGACTACGCAGTTCATGACCTATATTTCCACGTCGCTTGCTTTCGGTGTACTTTGCACCATTCCCTACATCCTCTACGAGCTTTGGAGATTTGTCAGCCCGGCACTTTATGCAAACGAGGCACGGGGTGTAAAAAGAGCATTCGGATTTGGCGGCTTCATGTTTATTATCGGATGCTTAGTGGGATACTTTGTTGTTTTCCCGTTGATATTTCGCTTCCTGATTACATTTGAGTTGAGTTCTTCCATCGAAAATATGATCTCCCTCGACTCTTACATGAACAACTTCTACACCCTCATCCTGGTCATGGGGCTTGTTTTTGAGATCCCGCTGGTTTTCTGGCTGTTGTCGAGTCTCGGATTGGTATATCGTCCTTTCTTCCGCAAATACAGGCGCCATGCCGTGGTGGGATCCCTGGTGTTGGCGGCATTCATTACTCCTTCGGGTGATCCCTTCTCTCTTTTTGTGGTGACTCTACCTCTCTATGCTTTGTGGGAAATAAGCGCCTTTGTGGTAAAAAAAGAGCCACCCGCAGAGGAAGAGGATGAAGATCTTCCTGCAGTTGTTGAATAGTCCTATTTTATTTTATTCACCATTATACACTACCTTCTTTCCAAAAGGAGTAAAAGCCAGCTTCATCAACTTGAAGTGCTGATTTCCAAAAGGAATTCCGATAACGGTGATATAAAAAAGAATGCCAAACAACAGATGAGTGAGCACAATGGGAATCCCGCCCACAAAAAGCCAAATCACATTCATCAATAGAGAAAGGCAACCGGAGGAAGATTCACTGTGAACAACTTTCTTTCCGAAAGGCCACAATGCAACCTCTGCCAGTTTCAGCGATTGGAGTCCGAAAGGAATGCCAATGATGGTAATCATCAGTGCGAGACTGCCTACCAAATATTCAATGGCCACAAAAATACCGCCAAAGACAAACCAGATAATATTTCCGACTGTTTTCATTTAACTGCGATCACCTCTATTTCCACCAATGCGTTTTTGGGAAGTGTCTTTACAGCGATTGCCGAACGAGCAGGAAATATATCACTGAACTGAGCGGCATACACTTCATTCATACCCCCAAATAGCGACATATCATCCAGGTATACTGTTGTCTTTACGATATTCGTCACATTGACTCCAGCAGCAGACAAGACTGCTTTGATATTCATAAAGATCTGTGCAGTTTGTTCTTTGATACCGCCCGGGACAAGGTAGCCCGTGGTGGGATCAATGGGCAGCATACCCGATAAAAAGAGCATGCCATTTGCTTCTATGGCCTGACTATATGGGCCGATGGCCGCAGGCGCGTTGTTTGTGGAAATTACTTTTTTGTCCATAGTGGGGATTAATAAGTTGAAAATTCAGAACTGTCAGCAATTAGCTGTTAATTGTTAGTTGTCAGGGTTCTCTGGCGAATGACTTCATAAATGAGAACGCCCGCGGCAACAGATACGTTGAGGGACTGGATAGTACCCGATTGCGGAATCTTTACCAGTTCATCGCTCGCACGCAAATGATCGGCAGCCACGCCCGTATCTTCCGCTCCCATGACAATGGCTGTGGGCACAGCAAAATCGGAGTCGGTATAAAAACGGGCAGCCTTTTCGGTTGCTGCCACCACCTTGACGCCGCTATTTTTGAGAAAGGTAATAGCATCCTTCAGGTTTTGCTCCCGGCAGACTGGAATGGTGTGCAAAGCACCGGCCGATGTTTTGATGGCGTCGGCATTCACCGTAACACTGCCACGTGCAGGAATAACGATGGCATGCACGCCAGCCACCTCACAAGTACGCGCAATGGCACCAAAGTTACGCACATCGGTCACCCCGTCCAAAACAACGATAAAAGGATTCTTTCCCTCTTCGTATAACATGGGCAGAATGTCTTCCAGCTTCTGATATGTCACAGCAGAAGTAAAAGCAATCACTCCCTGGTGGTTCTTCCGGGTAATCCGGTCGATGCGTTCAAGAGGCACCCTCTGCAAGGGTATCTCGTAAGTACGGAGCAACTGCTGCAGCTCCATGAACAAGTCACCCGACAGCTCGCGCTTCACCAACACCTTATCGATATCCTTTCCGGCTTCCACCGCTTCCATCACGGCACGGATGCCGAAAATCATCTCTTTCTCTTTCATTCTATTATTGTTTATACTTACGATATTTCCCGTTCATCTCCCAGCATGACTCGTGCGTTTTCCACAGCCTGCACGGAGACCTCTGCCCCGCTGAGCATGCGTGCTATTTCGGCTACCCGTTCTTCTGGCGTGAGCTGGCGAAGCTGGGTGGAAACCGTGTCGGCGCGATCTTCCTTGTAAACCACGAAATGGGAATAGCCTTTCGACGCTATCTGCGGCAAATGAGTGATGGCAATCACCTGCATTTGTTTGCTCATTTCCTCCATGATTACGCCCACTTTGTCAGCCACATCACCCGAGGTACCGGTATCGATCTCATCGAAAATAATGGTAGGCAGAGCGGTAGCACCGGCGATCATCGATTTCAGGCAGAGCATCAGTCGCGATATTTCACCTCCTGATGCAATTTGCGACACCGGTTGCAGCGCGCTGTTCCTATTGGCAGAAAAGAGGAATTCCACCTGATCGATGCCCGTAACATCGGGATGACTTTTGGGAGTCAAAGAACACCGGAAACGGGTATGTGGCATCTTCAGGAAAGCAAGCTTATCCATGAGTTGCTGCTCAATGGCAGGTGTGGCGGTTGCTCTTTTCCGGGATAATAGCCCTGCTTTCTCGAACATCACCGTCCGTTTCATTTCCACCTCCTTCTCCAGGGAAGCCAAACTTTCATCGAGTGAATCGATATGCTGAAGCCGCTCTCCCAGTTCATCACGCAACTGGATCAATTGATCTACGGTAATTACTGCATGCTTTTTCTGCAGATCGTAGATTACACTCAGCCGATCTTCCAGCTGCTGTTGGCGATTTGGATCGAAGTCGATATCTTCAAAGATGCGCGATGCCTCTACTGCTACATCCTTCAGGTCGATGTAGGCCGATTCTACCCGCACAGCCAGCTCTGCCACTCTGGGGTAGACCTGCTGCAGCTGTTGCAGGGTATCCTTTATCACACGCAGCGAAGACGTCACATTCTGCTCATCAACCGAAAGCAGTCCAGCCACAGTGAAGAGTCCCGATTTGATCTCCTCCGAGTGAGTGACTGCTTCCAACTCGCTCTCCAACTTTTCCTGCTCTCCAGGTTGCAAAGCGGCTTCCGACAACGCCACATACTGGAAACGTAAATAGTCTTCCTCCTCTTTGCTTTTCTGAGCCTGAAGGTGCAGTTCTTTCAGCTTCTGAGCGACAGCACGATAATCGGTATAAGCCTCGGCATACGCCAGCCTTTCATTTCCAGTATCAGCAAGCAAGTCCACCACCTTCAGCTGGAACTGACTGTCGTTCAGTGCCAAGTTCTGATGCTGCGAATGAATGTCAATGAGCTTATCGCCAAATTCTTTCAGATCGGCGAGATAGACTGGTGAATCATTGACGAAGGCACGTGACTTTCCGTTGGACCATATTTCACGCCGTAGGATACATTCATCGCCGTCGTAGACCCAATCGAGTTCATCAAAGTGAGGCCTCATCTGATAGGCAGATATATCAAAAACAGCTTCAATCACGCAGCGTGACTCCCCTTGCTTGATGTGGCGCGCGTCGGCACGCTGTCCGAGGACCAAAGAGAGGGCACCCAGTATAATGGATTTACCCGCTCCTGTTTCACCGGTGATCACAGAAAATCCTCCGTCGAAGGTGATCTGTAATGCATCGATCAGTGCGTAATTTTGGATGAATAGCGATTTTAACATATTAATTTCATCTCAGCTTATCAATCACTGCACCCCGTGTGGGGTAGATTTCACGAAGCGTCTGATAGGCCTTTTGTTTTTCCATTACATTGGCGCTTGAAAGCATCTGTGTCAGCTCATCGAGCTTCGCATCGCCAAACAGCGGGATCAACACCGAAGAGGGCTGCTCATCGTGTAGTTGCGCAAGGGCGGCCACCACAGCAACTCCATCTTCCACTCCCTCTTCAGCAGCAGGCAACCGGTCGCGTTCCCAAGAATGGTATCGAAACCACATTTTCCGAAAAGCCTCTCCATAACCGTCATTGAAGGTGTTTGCCATGACAGAACGGCTCCTGCTGTTTCTATCACTCTCCCAGCCGCGCCAACCATAAGATTGGGCAGAAACAGCTACCTGCTCCATGTCACGGAAGAAAGAGGTGCCCCCCAGGAGCGCTTTGCTGTCAGCGTCGAGTCCGAGGATCAGATACACATAAAATGCGATCGTAGCTGTCAGGTTATCCTGCACAGCATGAAGATCGAACGACAAGGGTAGATAGGCTGTATAATCGAACTCGAACTGCTTATCGCGTATGTTGAGCATCGGCGTCATCCGGGAGGAATTTCCAACCAGTTTGCGTGACTGCACGTATAGTTCCCCGCGAAAAGAACTCGAAGACAGCGCTTCTGTGATCAACAAAGTGAAAGTACAATCAATTTTTTCATTCGGCCTGCCTGGAAGATCACTCCATCGCTGTCCTTTTATAAAGGTGTGCAGTGCCTCTTCGAGAGAGGCAAAAAGCTGTTTGTGGGTACCCTCTACAGCCTGGGCTTGTACTTTTACCTTGACGTTCAGTTCCTGTGCTGACAGGGAGAAAACACCTGCCACGGCAGTTATCCAAACAAACAAGCATTTCAATATCATTCCCATTTTCTACACAATAGTCTTTGTTCCCGGCTTTCCACCGGCAGCTTTAACAAACAAAAATACACATTATTTTGGATAATCTGTTTTCAGGGGTTGAAGAATGTTGGTGGGAGAACGCGGAATTCTGTTCTGCGGTTGATCTGATCGGCAATGGCCTGTTGTGTAGGAATTAGCTGCTCAATAAACGCCTCCGTTAGCAGGTTACCCTCCTTCAGAAAATCGTATTGAGAAGCGATGCTTTTTCTCACCCGCATTGGTTCGGTCTCTCCCCTCCCCACGGTCTGGATCCTACCAACATCGATACCGCTCACGCCCAGATAATCCAGAACTGCCTGAGCACGTCTGGCAGAGAGATCACGATTGTACGCTTCATTACCATGTCGATCTGTGTGGGCTGCGATTTCAATGGATATCTCCGGATTTTCACGAAGGATTGCAGCAAGTTTATCGAGCTCATGCTTCGATTCGGAACGAAGAGTAGCACGATCATAATCATAGAATATATGCTCCAGAATGACCGGTTTGTTGTAAGGGATCATCTCAAAATCGACATAATAAAGGGTGTCTTTTTCTTCGGACGTAGTCCGGAGAGATTGTTTCTGTTTGATGAAACCGTCGGCCTCGACCGTAAACATATACATTACATCCCGGGCTGCCCTGAACTGATATTCACCCTGCCGATTGGTAACCAGGGGCCGCATTGAGCCGTCACTCCCCTCCACACTCACTGCAGCACCGGGAAGAGATTCATCTTCCTGGTCCACTACAAGGCCGGATACCGTGATCGTCGCCTCCCGATAGACAAATGAGTACAGATGATCGTATCCACGCCCATCGTCCCTGTTGGAACTGAAAAAACCATTCTCTGCATCTCGCATGAAAGTGATGCCGAAATCGTCAGCCGAGGAATTGAGCGGCTGCGGCAGGGAAGTAACCTGCCACCCTTCCTTGTTTTGCGTTCTTTTCGCCACAAGCAAATCCAGTCCTCCTCTTCCGGGATGTCCGTCAGAAGAGAAGTAAAGCGTGGAATCGGTGCGCATATAGGGGAACATTTCATCTCCGACAGTGTTAACCGAGGCTCCGAGGTTCTGTGGTACCCCTGTTACATGGTCGGATGCGACAGAAACCCTCCAGATATCTTTACCTCCCATTCCGCCAGCCATGTCGGAAACAAAATAGAGAAAGCTTCCCGATGGAGAGAGAGCCGGATGAGCAAAGAGCGACAACGTATCGGAGGGTACTAGTTGAAGAGGGCGTCCGGCACTCCAGGTACCATTCACGCGCTTTGAACAATAAATAGCAGGAACGCCCGACTTCCCCGAATCTGTACCGCTGAAAGTATAGTACATCCATTCTCCGTCGGTAGTGAAAGAGGGTGTACCCTCATCGAACTCAGTATTGATCGCATCAGGGAGACGAGTAGGCTTCTTCCAATTGCCTCGCACATCTTTCTCTGCAACAAACAAATCGTTGAACTTCAGCCCTGTCACCGGGCTTTTTGTTTCTCCAGATACATCTTCTCTCGACGAAGTAAAATAGAGCATCTTATCCCTGTGCGTAAGCATGGGACTGAATTCACTTCGTGTGGAATTGAACAGTTCCATCCGCTGCACCTCATAACGCGAAGGAGTCTCCTGCTGCGCCATCAAGAGGCCTTGAATTCCGTTCACAGCAAGGGGATGATCAGGTTGCATCATCAAAAAATTGCGGTATGCGTCCAGAGCCTGCGAGTACTTCCTTTCGCGGTGAAGCATCCGGGCATAAGAAAGATACATCATCGTGTCAGGATAGCCCAGACGTATGGCATTGCCATATGCCTCCATGGCGCGCGCCGACTGGTTGATCGCACGAAAGTTTTCTGCCATTTCGAAAGCGATCACTCCCCGCAGGGCTTTTTCACTACGGGGGGTATTTCGGTAGAGTTCCCGGTAGGTCTCACTTGCTGCGTGATATGCACCATTCAGGTAATGCGACCTGGCATCGCTCAGATTTGCCTGACCACAGGCTGCAATGAGCAAAGTAAATGGTAGCAGGAAATATGTAAACCTTGATCTCAAAAAAAATCCGTTTAGCAAATAAACGGATTTCGGTATAAATTATTGTATCCGGAGCATTACGACTGATGTTCCGGCCGCAGCAAGTCGTTCACACTCTTCACTGGGTTAAAGGTAGAGACAGGTACTTCCACAAAAATCGTGTTCCAGTCGCTCATGGCTCCGTTCCATAATCCTGGAAGCTCCAACGCCTTCAATTCTTTGCCGTTCTTTGATTTATGTGAGATAAAGCCAGTGTTCGGATCCACAAATTTCGCCAGGTCGAACTTATCATCCTGATAACGCTTTACACCACAGACCAGATCAACCGGATTAAAATGGGATCCGTTTTTAAAGGCATTCATCGCTTTTGCGTCGTGTTTGTTGATCTGTGAGCTCTCCAGTATCTGGAGCGATGACGTTCCGTCGGCATTGACCACAATAAACGGACCGCCACCAGGCTCACCCTCATTCTTTACCATGCCACAGACCCGAAAAGGACGGTCTAGCTTCCTTTTTAGGTATATTTTGAGTGACTCATCGGTTTCGAATGTTCCAGGATAAGTTATACAGAGCTCATTCTCGGTAAAAGCCAACATTTCATCCAATTCTTCCGCAGTTACCCCCGCTAACTCGAGCTTCCTCAGGTATGCAAAAGCGCGTTGTTGCATCGTCACCAGAATACCGGCCAATAATTTTTTATAATGGGCTTCATTTTCTTTTAACCTGTCGGGAACCACATTGTCTATATTCTTGACAAACAGGATGTCCGCATCCAAATCGTTCAGGTTCTCTATCAGGGCTCCATGACCACCAGGACGAAAAAGCAGTGTCCCGTCTTCGTCGCGAAAGGGCCGATTCGACATATCCACCGCGATGGTATCGGTTGCTGGTTTCTGTATACTGTAGGTTACCGAAAAGGATGCTCCCAGCTTAAATTCATAATTCAACTTTCTTGCTGCCACAAGCAGCTCAAACATTTCCTTGTGTTCTGCCGAGACGGTAAAATGCACATTGACCTCATTCTTAGAATTTTTGGCATAAAGGGTACCTTCCGTCAGATGCTCGCCCAATGGCGTCCTGTTTCCTTCTGGATATTTGTGGAAAAGCAACAAACCCTTCGGCATGTTTCCATAATTCAATCCTTCGGGATAAAGCAAAGCTGCCACCACCTCCTTATACCTTCCTTCATGGCATAATTCCTCAGCTCCCTTACCGAAGATATCTTTGCAAGTTTCATCGAGTGAGACAAAGAAAGCAAACTGTGTAAGCTGTGCAAAAAAAGTTTTCTCCACAGCTGTAGAAGGCTCCTCATAATCTGCATCCAAAAAAGCATAGATATCCTTGAACATGCGGCTGGCCGCACCCGATGCAGGCACGAATTTTATCATCTTCTTCTCACTTTTCAGGTAATCACACCATGCATTCAGGTAGAACTCTTCCATTTCTTCCGTCACACGCATGATTCCCTTTTCCACGGAAGCGGCTGCTTCAATGGGCAAGTACGGGAATCCGGTTTGAAAGTGATGCAGCTGCGCATCAATCTGTGCCTCTGTGATTCCTTTTTCACGAAGTAAATCAATGTCTTGCTCGCTGTACATAGTCTGTAAAGTTTATTTATGATAAAAAAATGTTTAATTGTCTGATTCTTCAAAGATAATAAATCTTCCCTTACTTTTCTCAATGAAAAAGATCATTTTTTAGCAACACGTTCCATGTTCCTTGCAAAGTTGGACAGGGATCTTTTTTTGCGAAATTATCACGACATATTGGCAGAATCGCAACGAAAGAGAAAATTTGGCACAACATTTGAAAAAAGAAGGATGTAACAATACGGTCAAGTGCTGATTTGTTACCAGAAGAAAATTAAAAAGCATAAGTCTGGAAACAAAATTAAATATATAAAAATTATGGGAAAAATTATCGGAATAGACCTGGGAACAACCAACTCGTGCGTGTCCGTCATGGAAGGTAACGAGCCGGTGGTGATCCCCAACAATGAAGGCAAACGTACCACCCCTTCAATTGTGGCATTTATGGAGAGTGGCGAACGCAAAGTAGGTGATCCTGCCAAAAGGCAAGCCATCACCAACCCCAGTAACACCATCTCCTCCATCAAGACATTCATGGGTGAGACCTTCGACAGAGTACAGAAAGAAATTGGGCGCGTGCCGTATAAAGTGGTGCGTGGCGACAACAATACGCCTCGTGTAGATATTAATGGGCACTTGTATTCACCGCAGGAGATATCGGCCATTGTATTGCAGAAGATGAAAAAAACAGCAGAAGATCATCTGGGTCAGGAGGTTAAGGAAGCGGTAATTACTGTTCCGGCCTACTTTAGCGATGCACAGCGCCAGGCTACCAAAGAAGCAGGTGAAATTGCAGGACTCACTGTACGCCGTATTGTCAACGAACCTACCGCTGCAGCTTTGGCTTATGGGCTTGACAAACAGAACAAAGATTCCAAGGTTGCCGTGTTCGACCTGGGCGGGGGCACATTCGATATCTCCATCTTGGAACTGGGTGACGGTGTCTTCGAAGTGAAATCGACCAACGGGGATACCCACCTCGGCGGCGATGACTTTGACCATCGCATCATCGACTGGCTTGCCGGAGAGTTTCTCAACGATGAAGGCATCGATCTACGCAAGGATCCTATGGCACTACAACGTCTGAAAGAAGCAGCAGAGAAGGCCAAGATTGAGCTTTCCAGCGCCAGCTCCACAGAAATAAACCTGCCCTACATCATGCCGGTGAACGGCATACCCAAGCATCTGGTGAAAACACTTACCCGAGCCAAATTCGAGCAACTGATCGACGACCTGTTGCAGAAGTGTGTGGCACCCTGCCAAATTGCGATGAAGGATGCTGGCATGTCCAACTCCGATATCGACGAGGTGATCCTAGTAGGTGGTTCTACCCGCATACCTGCCGTGCAGGAAATTGTAGAAAAGCTTTTCGGCAAGAAACCCCACAAAGGGGTAAACCCAGACGAAGTGGTAGCCATCGGTGCTGCTATCCAGGGAGCCGTACTGACCGGTGAAGTAAAAGATGTATTGCTGCTCGATGTAACACCGTTGTCACTTGGTATCGAAACACTGGGTGGCGTCATGACCAAGCTGATCGATGCCAATACCACCATTCCCACGAAGAAGAGCGAGACTTTCTCCACGGCAAGTGACAACCAGCCCTCCGTGCAGATCAACGTGCTGCAGGGCGAACGTTCCATGGCACGCGACAACAAACAGATCGGCGTCTTCAACCTCGATGGTATTCCACCCTCCCCAAGGGGTATACCCCAGATTGAGGTGACCTTCGATATTGATGCGAACGGCATACTAAGCGTATCGGCCAAGGATAAAGCCACCAGCAAGGAGCAGAAGATTCGTATTGAAGCCTCCTCCGGTCTGAGCGATGACGAGATCAAACGCATGAAAGAAGAGGCTGCCGCCAATGCCGAAGCCGACAGGATTGAGAAGGAACGCATCGACAAGCTGAACCACGCCGACTCCACCATCTTCCAGACTGAAAAACAGCTGCAAGACCTGGGCGACAAGATACCTGCCGACAAAAAGGCACCGATTGAGGCTGCTCTCACCAAACTGAAGGAGGCGCACAAGGCTCAGAACCTGGAGGGGATCGACGCTGCCACCACAGAGCTGAACAACGCTTTCCAGGCTGCCTCGCAGGAGATGTACAATGCCTCCAATGCGCAGGCCGGCCCACAGCCGGGCGCTGATGCCGGTCAACAGTCCGCACAGGACAGCAAAAAGTCGGGCGACGACGTTACCGACGTGGATTTCGAAGAGGTGAAATAAGCAACCAAGCGAAACATTGACAGAGAAGTCAATATAATTAGATTGCCAAACATTTTAAAACCGCAGTAAGCACTTGTTTACTGCGGTTTTTGTTGTTCGAAATTGAAATATGTTCGCTACATTTGCATGTTCAATAACCATGAACACAGAGTACATTTTTAATTTATCAATAATCTCATGAAACAAATTACAAAGTTTGCATCTCTTGCATTTATTTTACTGGTATCCTCCGCACTGTTTTCTTTAAGTGCAGAGATCAAGCTGCCTGCCATTTTTGGAGACAACATGGTATTGCAACAGCAATCGGAAGCAGCCCTCTGGGGTTGGGCGAAACCCAACAGTTCTGTGCGGGTGACTACATCGTGGAACAGGAAAAACTATTCAGCAAAAAGCAACGGAGAGGGTTATTGGAAGCTAAAGGTAAATACACCGGCAGCAGGCTACACACCCTATACCATCACCATCAGTGACGGGAAGGCGGTTACGTTACAAAACATCCTGATTGGGGAAGTGTGGGTTTGCTCGGGACAGTCTAACATGGAAATGCCGATGAAGGGATTTTTCAATCAACCGATCGAAGGGGGGCCCGAAGCGATTGCCTCCTCCCGGAATCTGGGTATCCGGTGCTTCACCATGAAAAAGGCTTCTAAAACAGCTCCTCAGCAAGAGGGTGAAGGAACATGGGAGGTAGCAGGGCCGGAGACCACACCTGATTTTACGGCGACAGGCTATTACTTCGGCCGTTTGCTGAACCAGGCACTGGATGTTCCTGTCGGTTTAATTCATACCAGCTGGGGCGGTTCACGCATCGAAGCCTGGATGACACCCTCCTCCATTAAAAGTGTGATTGCCGATGTACGCATACCCGCGACTGACGCAGAAATAAAATCACAGAACGGCGACCCCACAGTATTATATAATGGTATGCTGCACCCAATTGTAGGATATGGCATTCGCGGAGCCATCTGGTACCAGGGTGAATCAAACCGTGACGAGCCGGAACAGTATGTGAAGTTGTTTGATAAGATGGTACGGGAATGGCGTACAATATGGGAAGTGGGCGAATTCCCATTTTACTATTGCCAGATAGCCCCCTACAATTATGGAGGCGGACTCAACTCAGGTTTTATCCGCGAAGCACAATCCAAAGGAATGAAAACAACACCCAACACGGGAATGGCTGTATTGATGGATGCCGAGAGCCCCGCGTGCATCCATCCCCCAAAAAAGAAACAGGCCGGTGAACGCCTCGCTCTCTGGGCTCTGGCAGAAACATACGGTATGGAGAAAATGCATTACCGCAGCCCGGAAGTGCAGTCGGTAACCATGGAAGGACGCGTTGCCGTGATCACCATGGACATCCAAGCCAATCCGGGACTCACCACCTATGGAAAAGAAATTTTGCAGTTTCAGGTTGCTGGTGATGACAAAAGGTTTTATCCAGCCAAAGCAGCCCTATCGGGTAACCGCATTTTTGTCTTCTCGCCCAACGTGGAAAAACCAGCTGCGGTGCGTTACTGTTTCAACGACACAGAACCAACGGAAATATTCACCGTAGAAGGGAACCTTCCGCTTTCGTCATTCCGTACAGACGACTGGTGAAAAACAGTCCGTCAGCATACAACATTACCAACATAGGTTATAAATCAAGAAAGCCGTTTCGAAAAGGACGGTTTTTTTGATTTATACCACTTTAACCTTTTATCTTTAGCACAATTAACTAAAAAAAAAGGGTATATTCCTCAAATTGACGTACTTTTATGAAGTATTGTCTTTGGTCTATTTTGACAAGTTTCAGTAATGCGTTGTCTTGCCCTCGTGGCACCCATTCTCATCGGCTGAATCAACATCATCGGCTTTTATAAAATCACAGGTCTAAAATGTGTGGCACGCCATTATTTTGACACATTACCAAACAAATGATCCAACCATTTTTCATCGGAGATAAAGAGATTCATCTCCCTTTCATTCAGGGCGGCATGGGTGTCGGCATTTCACTGTCGGGGCTGGCTTCTGCAGTAGCCAACGAGGGTGGCATTGGGGTTATCTCGAGTGCCGGACTGGGATTATTGTATAGACAATCTCCCCGCGATTACCTCAAGGACTGTATCTGGGGGCTGAAAGAGGAAATCCGCAAATCACGCGAAGCCACCCGCGGCAATATTGGGGTAAACATCATGGTCGCCTTGTCGAATTTTGCCGATATGGTACGCACCTCCATCGCCGAAAAGGCAGATTTTATTTTTGCCGGTGCCGGTTTGCCACTCGATTTGCCCTCCTACATGACAACCGACAGCAAGACAAAGTTAATTCCTATTGTATCTTCGGCCCGGGCAGCAAAAATAATTTGTGAAAAATGGTTGTCAAATTACAATTATCTGCCCGATGCATTCGTTGTGGAAGGTCCCAAGGCTGGCGGGCATCTGGGTTTCAAGCCAGATCAAATTGAAGATGAGAACTATGAACTGGAGAAACTGATTCCTGCAGTCTTAGAAGTAACCTCCGATTATAAAAATATCAAAGTCATCCCGGTTATTGCTGCGGGCGGAATTACAACTGGCGAGGATATCTATCGGTTTATACAACTCGGCGCATCGGGAGTACAGATGGGCAGTATATTCGTACCTACCAATGAATGTGACGCATCGGAAGAATTTAAACAGATATACCTTCACTCTTCGAAGGCTGACCTGATGATTATCCAAAGCCCTGTGGGGATGCCGGGACGCGCTTTTAGCAGTGATTTTCTGAAGAATGTGAACAAAGGCATCGAGAAACCCATCTCCTGTCCCTACAAATGTATTAAAACCTGCGACTATACGAAAAGTCCTTACTGCATCATGAAAGCGCTGTACAATGCGTCCAGGGGAAGAATGAACAGAGGATATGCCTTTGCAGGAGCAAACGCCTATCTGGCGGATAAATTACGCAGCGTCAAAGAGGTCATCTTCCGGTTAAAGGAGGAATATGATGTCGTGTATAATGCAGGTATGCTTCCAAATACGCAGGAGTGACAGAAGCAGAAAAATAAAGACAATCGCTTGGTTGTTCAAACTTTATTTATACCTTTGCAGCCCAAACAGAAGGGAGGTTATTGATTACCGGGAAAAGTAAGTAGCAAAGAGATACACTTGTACAATTATTTCCGCCACAAAGATGCGAATCATCCTTGTGAGAATAATCAATTAACAACCATCCCCGCTGACAGCATAGCGTCTGCAGCAAGTAAGCCAAAAGCTTAAACAAAACAATAAAAAATAGACAATAATGATCGTAGTACAACTAAAAGAGGGCGAAAACATTGAAAGAGCCCTAAAGAAATTCAAACGAAAATACGAAAAAACAGGTGTTGTAAAAGAACTACGCAGTCGCCAGGCCTTCATCAAGCCGTCAGTTGCAAAGCGTAAACAAAAACAGCACGCTGTCTATGTTCAGCAATTACACGAGAACGAAGAATAATTTCGTTTAGCGAGTGCAAAATCAAACTTGTTTAGATTTTGCCGAACGTAGAAATTATCTGAACCAAGTCGAATAATTTCGTCTTATTTTTTCGTTTTCGCAAAGTTTTTTCCTATCTTCGCCCTACCAGAGAGATTGATCTGGCTGCTGGGTATGTGGAAGGAAAAATTCATACAATATCTCCGTTACGAGAGGAACTACTCCTCTCAAACGGAGATATCTTATTTAAAAGACCTTACCCAATTTCAAGAATTTGTAATCGCAGAGTGCGGGGCCATTGATTGGAAGGAGATCGACAGCGATCTCATTCGTTTTTGGATAAGCCGACTGATGGAAGAGGGAATGAAAGCACGGTCTGTAAATAGGAAACTGAGCGCCCTCAAATCATTCTTTCGCTATCTGAAGAAAAATGATGTGATCCTGCAGAATCCTGCCGAACAAGTGTCGGGACCTAAAATTACCAAAAGACTCCCCACCTTTGTAAACAATGATGATCTGAACAAAGTGATTGACGACCCCTTTGCCTTCGACAATGATTTCCGCGGCCATCGGGACCGCTTCCTCATTGAGTTGTTCTATCTTACCGGTATGCGACAGGCAGAACTTATTTCACTCAAGGACAGCGACATCGACTTCACATACAATACCTTGCGCGTGACGGGGAAACGGAACAAGCAACGTCTCATTCCCTTCTCCGACGAAACGAAAGAAAAACTGGAACACTACATCGAAAAAAGGAACCAAGAAATAGCAAATAAATCGCCCTTCCTCTTTGTCAAGGAAGACGGAGATCCCTTATACCCTAAACTGGTTTATCGTGTCATACACAACCATCTGAACAGCATTTCCACCCTGTCGAAAAAAAGTCCTCACGTGCTACGCCACTCTTTCGCCACCGGGATGCTGAACAATGGAGCAGAGATAAATGCGGTAAAAGAGCTCCTCGGACATTCCAGCTTGGCATCGACCGAGATCTATACGCATGTCACATTTGAAGAATTGAAAAAAGCTTATCACAACGCTCATCCAAGAGCAAAAAAATGAAGGAGGAATAGTATGGAACTGACAATTCAATCTGTAAACTTTGACGCTACTGAACAACTACAAGCATTCGTAGAGAAAAAAATGAAGAAACTGGAACGATTTTCTGAAGATATCATTCTCTCGGAGGTCATTCTCAAAGTAGTGAAACCTGAGACCGCAAACAACAAAGAAGCAGCGGTAAAATTAAATCTTAGACACAGTGAAGCTTTTGCCAGCAAAACAGCCGACACATTTGAGGAAGCCATTGATCTGTGTATGATGGCACTTGAAAAGCAGATACTCAAGACCAAAGAAAAAAAGGAAAGATAACGGCTAAAATATTAAAGGAAATGTTTTGGCATCAAAAAAAATATCACTACCTTTGCGACCGTTTCTCTCCATCCAAGGAGGGAAGCGGTTAATTTCAAGATATAAGCCTCTTTAGCTCAGTTGGCCAGAGCACGTGATTTGTAATCTCGGGGTCGTTGGTTCGAATCCGACAAGAGGCTCAAAAAAAGGGCAGTTACCAGAGTGGCCAAATGGGGCTGACTGTAACTCAGCTGGCTTACGCCTTCGGTGGTTCGAATCCATCACTGCCCACCACTCAATGTGCCAATTATTCAATGTGCAAATATGCCAATGAATAAATGAATATGCCAATTGGCACATTGGAAAATTAGTCGCATTGGCATATTGAAATTGCGGAAGTAGCTCAGTCGATAGAGCATTAGCCTTCCAAGCTG
>DHTF01000060.1:60435-60597 GCA_002411515.1 Proteiniphilum sp. UBA5267
GGGTCGCGGGTTTGAGTCCCGTCTTCCGCTCTAAAAAAGAGTGTACAGAGCTGCATAGGTTTGTACGATGCTCCCAAAAGGAGAGATCCGCCTTCTGCTCTTTTCGCCTATGTAGCTCAGTGGTAGAGCACTTCCTTGGTAAGGAAGAGGTCGCGGGTTCAA
>DHTF01000055.1:0-2522 GCA_002411515.1 Proteiniphilum sp. UBA5267
ACAAACGTGAGCAAACGCTTATACCGCAATCCCAACGATCGCTTTCTGGGAGGTGTCTGCGGTGGAATGGCCGCCTACTTCCGGATCGACAGCTGGATCCCCCGTGTATTGTTTCTGCTTCCACTGATGTTCAACCTGATCGGGATGATGTCGTTCTTTCCGTTGAATCATTTCTTCGACAGCTTGGATTTCAACTGGAACTTCAACATGAGCATTGCGTTGGTTTATATTGTCCTGTGGATCATCATCCCCGAAGCCAAAACAGTGAAACAGAAGTTGGAGATGATGGGCGAGGAGGAGTATATACGCACCATCCGTGAGAAGGTGAGCGACAATGTATCCGGTACCCGGAATCGTCCCGAAGCCAACAAGCCAATTTATAGAGCGACTGAAAAAGTGCAGAATAAAGCCACCGGAGCAACCGTAGTCAACGCTGTCTCGGAAGGAAATGCCGACAACCAGGATGCTTCCTCGCAGGAGATGCCACCGGAGCCACCAATGACACCACAGCCACCCGCAACGCCGCAGCCTGTGAACGATCCGCGTGATTATGCTGTCAACCAGCAACCGCAACGCTCCGGATGTCTGAATGCACTGATCATCTTTCTGAAAATTATTTTCTTCACCATTGTGGGCTTTTTTGCACTGGTGCTTGTGGGAGTGTTCATTGGAATTCTGTTTGCAGGAGCACAGTTTATGTCACTGAAATCCCTGTTCATCGATCCCGGTTACGAAACCAACCTACTCATCATCGCGCTCTCACTGGTGGTACTGGTGCCGGTGATCTCCATCATTACCTGGATCATCAGGCGGGTAATGAAGTGCAAGTCGCGTCCCGCGATAGGCATTGTCTCCTTCGTTCTTTGGTTTGCCGGAATTGCACTGGTCGGTCTGCTGACCAAGAACGTGGCCGATAAGTTTGTCACCGAGAGCTCCAAGGAAACGATTGTATCCCTTGATCCGGTTCGTTCGGAAAGGCTCTATGTGGATATGCTGCCGTATGCCGACGATTATGCAGAATTCAAGCTTGGCTATGGATGGGACAATGAGATTGATGAACTGCCCTATACCACCGTGAATGCAGATTCGTTGTTGTTCAAGAAGATACATCTCTATGTAAAGAAAAGCAGTGACTCGCTGTTTCATGTGAGAACCATCGCTGCCTCAAATGGCAAGGATCTTCGCACAGCCAAGGCCGATTTGGCAGAGTTTACCTATACCCTGGAGCAGAAAGATTCACTTTTGCTTTTACCGGAATTTCTATCGGTACCCATTGCTCAGGGCTTCCGTGACCAAAGCATCACGGTGGAGATCGCCGTACCGGCGGGGAAGACTGTGGAGATCAGCGATGCGCTGAGCGAATACAAGAACAACGAACCCCCCTCGGTGGTGCGCAAAAGAATCAGGGGCTATTCCCGAACCCATTACCGGGAGCAGACCGAAACAGCAGAAGGCAAGCGGGTCACCGTGGTATCATACGACTCATTGTAATCTATTTTTTATCTATTTTTTATAACTTTCATTGTGAATCGGGGGCCGTCTGTGTGGACGGCCCTTTTTTTTTGACTGAATCCAAAATTCTCAGAATTAGTTTGAATTATTTCTAAGATGGTTTATCTTTGTCTACTGCGCTTGAATACGCAATCGGTATGAGAAGCATTGCCCGGATGGCAAAAAAAATGGGAAAACAGCCCGCCTTACCCGTTATATCATGAACAAGTTTTATCATGATCAACCCGTGAAACATGCCATGTATCTCAAGAGTAAAGGAGGTAAAACTCCAAGTGGCTGGCACTGCCAGGTGCTGTTCTATCTGTTGTGGAATAATTAATAACAAACATAGCAATGAATATCATGCAAGACTCATGTTCTTTTAAGCAAAAAAGCGCAGTTTGTTTCACGTGTGTACTGTTTGCTGGTCTTTTTTTGATGTATCCCCTGCTTTCCAAAGCACAAGTTAAATCAGCCGATCTGCTGATGGAAGGGCAGTATGATTTTAACGTAGCTGCCAGTTTGCGGAACGTACCGATCAACGCCAAGTGGTTCGACCGTGCTGAATTTACCGGTAAAGCAGACAAACCGGCCAACACCAAAAATGTATTGTGGTACCGCAAGTCGGCGAAGGTATGGGAGGAAGCACTGCCCCTGGGCAACGGACGCCTGGGTGCCATGGTTTTCGGGGGAGTTGCAGATGAACGCATTCAATTAAATGAAAATACCCTGTGGGACGGCTACCCGCTCGATCCCAATAACCCGGCTGGCCGCGAGGCCCTTCCTGAAGTGCAACGGCTGCTGTTCGGAGATAAAAACAACGAAGCCGTCAAACTGGCCGAAGCCACGATGATGGGCAACCCCAAGGGTGTTAAATCTTACCAATCCTTGGGAGAGCTGTGGTTTGATACCCCCGAGCTGAACGCGTGCGACTACGTGAGAACTCTCGATCTCTTTACGGCTGTTTCTACGGTGCACTATAACTCCAACGGGGTGAACTACACGCGCGAATATTTTGCCTCGGCACCCGA
>DHTF01000055.1:2760-4797 GCA_002411515.1 Proteiniphilum sp. UBA5267
ATGGCCCTGAAAAGAGCACAGGATGCGAAAACTGGGAAACTGGGAAATGACGGGCTGCTGCTCAACGGGCAGATTGCAAGGAATGATAAGGAGGGGAACCCACGTGGAATAAGCTTCGCCGCCCAGGTGAAAGCTGTTGCCGATGGAGGAAATGTAGCTGTGGAGGAAAGCGCAGAACAAGGATACCTGCTGAAGGTGAACGATGCCATCACCCTCACGCTGTATATCACTGGAGCAACCAATTACCCCGGCATGGGCAACCTTGCCAAAGGGATAACCGATTTCTCGGGAGACCCCCTGAAAAAATGTGCCGAAACAATCGCAAAAGCGACTTCGCAATCGTACGACAGGATTAAATCGACCCACATCGCCGATCATCAGCACTATTTTGGACGAGTGGACCTTGATCTGGAGCCTGTATCGGCAGAGGTAGATGCGTTACCCACCAACGAGCGGTTAAACCGGGCACGGCAAAAAGGAGAACCCGACCTGGGACTGGTGTCCACCTATTTCCAGTTCGGTCGCTACCTGCTCATCGGCTCTTCCCGTCCGGGAGGGATGCCCGCCAACCTACAAGGACTCTGGGCGTGGCAGATGAATGCCCCCTGGAACGCCGATTTTCATACAAACATCAATTTTCAGATGAACTACTGGCCGTCCGACCTCACTAACCTGTCGGAAATGCACCTGCCCCTGTTCGATCTGATGGATATGCTGGTCACACCGGGGGAGCGGAGTGCGGAGGTCATCTACGGGGCACGCGGATGGGTGGTTCACCACCTGACCGATGCATGGGGATTTACTGCTCCCGCCGATGGCCCCCAGGGAATATGGCCCGTGGGTGCCGCATGGCTGGCACAACACCCCTGGGAACACTATTGCTTCACCGGTGACAAGGAGTTTCTCGCACAACGTGCCTGGCCCCTCATGAAAGGAGCGGCTCGCTTCATCATGGACTTCCTGGTGGAGGCACCAGCCGGCACAGCGTACGCCGGGAAACTGGTCACCAACCCTTCCTATTCTCCCGAGAATGCATTTATCCTGCCCAATGGGGAACATTCGGTGTTCACCTATGGAGCCACCATGGACCTGGAGATCATCCACAACCTGCTGACAAACTGCATCGAAGCTGCTAACATCCTGAAAGTGGATGCCTATTTCAGAAAAGAGTGCGAAGCAACCCTGAAAAGAATCCCTGGCATCCGCATCAGCGAAAAAACCGGTCGCATCCTGGAATGGGCCGAAGATTACGAGGAAGCAGAACCGCACCACAGACATACTTCACACTTGTTTGGTTTGCACCCTGGAAACCAGATCACGAGGGTGGGGACACCTGCACTGGCTGAAGCTGCCCGCAAAACCCTGGTCGCTCGTGGCGATGGGGGCACGGGTTGGGGACTGGCCTGGAAGATCAACATGTGGAACCGCCTGCACGATGGTGACCATGCTTTCAAGCTCCTCTCCGTACTGTTGGCAGAGAAAACACTACCCAACCTGTTCGACGACCATCCACCCTTCCAGATCGACGGGAACTTCGGAGCGACAGCCGCGATTGCCGAGATGTTCCTTCAAAGCCAGCTGAAAAAGAAAAACGGAAGTTTTGAGATACATCTGCTCCCGTCCCTCCCCTCGGCAATGGCGAAAAGCGGATCGGTCAAAGGCTTGAAAGCCAGAGGTGGATTCACTGTGAACCTCTCCTGGAAAGAGGGAGCGGTAACCGAAGCACAGATCCATTCTCAATTGGGAGGCAAATTGCATCTCCGGGCCGGGAATATCCAAAAAACATACAACACAAAGCCGGGAGAAACAATCAAGGTCGACGCCCGACTGAAACAAATAGATAAATCGAAGCGGGATTCCCTGTTGATCGTCCAGATTACAGACCCTCAGTTTGGTTTCTTCTCAAATAATGATAATTTTGAAAAAGAAACGAAACTGTATACGGAGGCAGTCAGGCAGATAAATCAGATCAAGCCCGATTTAGTGGTTATCACAGGTGATTTTGTGAACAACGGCAGGGATACTTTACAAATAAAT
>DHTF01000055.1:5021-7186 GCA_002411515.1 Proteiniphilum sp. UBA5267
GAGTCCCGGTAACCACGATCTGGTACTGAATCCGTCAAAAGAGGATATTGAATGGTATAATTCGGTGCATAGGAAAGGGTCCGACCGTTTTTCTTATCGCCATAAAAATGCACACTTCATTGGATTCAATTCGGTAATCATCAAATCGGATAAGAGTCGAAAAGAGGAAAAGAAGCAATTCAGATGGCTAAAAAAAGAATTGAAGAAAGCTGACCCGGCAGATCCCATTCTTCTGTTTACCCATTATCCCTTTTTTATTGTGAACTTCAGTGAGAAAGAGACATACAGCAACCAACGTATGCAGCAACGCACCCGATATTTTGAATTATTTGAAAAGTATGGTGTCGATGCCGTCTTTGCCGGACATCTGCACAACAATGCCGAAGCATCACACAACGGTATCCTCGTGATTACGACAAATGCTGCAGGGAGGCCTTTGGGAAATGCTCAACCCGGCTATCGGCTCATAAAAATTAACAACAGACAAATTGAGCACAGTTATATACCCATTTATCCCAATGTTTTTGCTCCTTCCGAAGAACTGTTCAGCAAGGTTGCCGAAACCTTCGATCTTTTTCTTCCTTTCGATGCCGACATTACCCCGTATGCGAAGACGGGCCCGAAGAGTTGAAAACCTGCCTCCCGTGCGACGAGGAAATCAAACGCTGTACAACTTCATGGTGTGGAGCCCCAGAGACCTCGACGACCTGCTGATAGAACCCGACATGCCCAAGCTGGATGTCATCACACAACTATACATCAGTTAATGAACTCATTCGAATGAAACGATTTAATTTATTCATCTTGTCGGCACTTTTGCTGCCCCTTTCTGGGGCGGCACAAAGCCTGCCCTTTCAGGACCCTAGTTTGCCCGTCGACGTGCGGGTGGACGACCTGGTCGGCCGCATGACGCTGGAAGAGAAAATCAGCCAGATGATGAACGACGCCCCGCCCATCGACCGCCTTGGAATTCCAGCCTACAATTGGTGGAACGAATGCCTGCATGGCGTTGCCCGATCGGGCATTGCCACGGTCTTTCCCCAGGCTATTGGTATGGCGGCCACGTTCGATGCAGACGCCATGTTTCGCACGGCAGAAGTAATCTCCGACGAAGCAAGGGCCAAGTATCATCAAGCCTTGCGCACCGGGAGCCAGGACCAGTACAATGGACTGACCTTCTGGACACCCAACATCAACATCTTTCGCGACCCCCGGTGGGGCAGGGGACAGGAAACGTATGGAGAGGATCCCTATCTGACATCCGCATTGGGCGTAGCGTTTGTAAAAGGACTTCAGGGAGACGACGACAAATATTTCAAGACCATTGCCACGGCCAAGCACTATGCCGTACACAGCGGTCCCGAGTACAATCGCCATTCTTTTGATGCCCGCCCTCCCCTGCGAGATGTATGGGACACCTACCTGCCGGCATTCGAGAAGCTGATCAGAACCGGCAACGCCTATTCCCTCATGTGCGCCTACAACCGCTATGAAGGGGAACCCTGTTGCGGTAGCGACGAGCTGCTGGTTGATATCCTGCGCAACCAGTGGGGCTTTGAAGGGTATGTGGTCTCCGACTGCGGCGCCATCAACAATTTCTACCGTACCCACAAGACATCGCCCGATGCGGCGGCAGCCTCCGCTCAGGCCGTGATAGCTGGAACCGACCTCGAGTGTGGCGGCAGCTACAGCACGTTGCTGGAGGCCGTGAAGCGCGGCGAAATCACGGAAGAGGAGATCAACATATCCGTCAAGCGGCTCTTTACTGCCCGTATGAAGCTGGGTATGTTCGACCCCGATGAGCAGGTTCCCTACAGCAAGATACCCTTTTCGGTGGTTGCCTCTAAAAAAAGCAGCGAGCAGTCGCTGGAGATGGCACGGAAGTCCATCGTCCTGTTAAAAAACGAGCAGCAGACGTTGCCACTCGACAAGAAGATCAAGACCCTTGCCGTGATCGGCCCCAATTCCGACAATCCGACTTGCCTGCTGGCAAACTACAACGGCTCCCCCTCATACATTGTGACGCCCCTCGAAGGAATACGCCGCAAGGTGGGTAAAAATACCAGGATCATCTATCATCAGGGAGTGGGGCTGACCGATGATTCGGTCTCCATTCCCGTGAACAACAAAAAACTGCTGCTGGCCGACGGCAAAGTCGGGTTCAA
>DHTF01000055.1:7412-25110 GCA_002411515.1 Proteiniphilum sp. UBA5267
AAGAAAAGGAAATCGATTTCTTTGGCGCAGCACAACACCGCGTGATGGCCAAACTACAGCCTGGTAAGGTCGCTGCACGCTGGACGAGCGTACTCTCCTCCAAGAACGATGAAGAGGTTGTATTTGAAATAACCAGCGACGACAGCGCCTTTCGCCTGTTTGTGGATGATCAGCTGTGGATGGATCGCTTTTCAAATCAGGAGGCACGTGTGGTATACTGTCGCGTACCGGTGAAAGCAGGCCAGAAGCGAACGCTGCGTTTTGAATTTGCCCAGGAGAACGAAGGCGGCGGTGTGAGCCTCACCACGGTAGAGCGACAGAAAAGCGACCTGGATGAGTTGGCCGCATCCGTGAAGTCGGCCGATGCCATTGTATTCATTGGAGGCATCTCTCCCTCGCTAGAGGGTGAGGAGATGCCGGTACATGTGCCTGGCTTCAACAAGGGAGATCGCACCTCGATAGCCCTTCCCCGCGTGCAGACCGAAGCCCTGAAGGCCCTGCAGGCCACTGGGAAACCCGTGATTTTTGTGATGCTTACCGGGAGTGCGTTGGCGATTCAATGGGAAGACGACCATCTCCCTGCCATTGTCAATGCCTGGTATGGCGGACAGGATGCAGGCACCGCATTGGCCGATGTGCTTTTCGGTGATTACAACCCCTCGGGGCGCTTGCCGGTCACCTTCTATGCGTCGGACAACGATCTGCCTCCTTATGAAGATTACAGCATGAAAGAAAGAACCTACCGCTACTTTACCGGCAAACCCCTGTATCCTTTTGGTCACGGGTTGAGCTATACCGACTTTTCCTATTCCGATCTTCGCGTTCCCGCAACTGCAGTCGCTGGAGACTCCGTGAACGTGTCGGTGTCGGTCACCAATACCGGCAGTCGCCCCGGCGAAGAAGTGGTGCAGCTCTATATCTCCCTTTCCAACCGGCAGGTTCCCGTGCCGCTGCGCTCGTTGCAGGGCGTACAGCGCATCAAGCTCGAACCTGGTGAATCGCGCAAAGTCGACTTCACGCTCGCGCCCGAACAGTTTTCCGCTATCGATGCGTTGATGCAGCGCTGTGTGGAACCTGGCAAGATCAATGTGGGCATTGGTGGTCAGCAGCCTTCCGAAGCGACCCTGAAGGCCGGAAAAGCTGTTCAGCAGGAGCTGGTGCTGACTGGCAAAAAATGGATTGTTCGCTAATCAACTTATTATTCATAGACCATTCCGATTCCTAGAAAACTAAATTTACTGACAATCATTATAATATCTCAAATGAAAAGACAATACAACACAACCTACATTTTTGGCATCACCCTCGTAGCCACGTTGGGGGGATTGCTTTTCGGATATGATACCGCCGTGATATCCGGAGCGGAGAAATCGATTGAAGCCTATCTGATCAAGCCGTTGGGATTAAACTCGCTGATACACGGCGCTACGGTCTCGAGCGCTTTGATCGGATGCATCCTTGGTGGAATGACTTCCGGACTTTTATCAAACCACTGGGGTCGCAAGAAAACCTTGATCTTTGCTTCCTTGTTATTTTTCGTCTCAGCCCTGGGGTCGGGTTATCCCGAAGCATTCTTCTTTACCAAAGGAGAACCCTCCATTGCCTTGCTGCTGACATTCAACTTTTACCGCGTGATCGGAGGCATTGGTGTTGGTTTGGCATCGGCAGTTTCTCCCATGTACATCAGCGAGATTGCACCTGCTCATATCCGGGGACGTCTGGTATCGTTCAACCAGTTTGCCATTATTTTTGGTATGTTGGTGGTCTATTTTGTCAATTGGGGAATTGCTTTTGGTCAGAGTATTGAATGGATCAATGACATCGGCTGGCGGTATATGTTTGTTTCCGAAGCCATTCCAGCCGCCCTGTTCGGCATCCTGTTGTTTTTGGTTCCGGAGACACCGCGATACCTTCTCCTTTCAAACAAGGACGAGAAGGCGAAGTCGGTGCTGAGGAAACTCTATGCAAACAACGAAACGTCGCAGACCATTTTTCAGGAGATCAAACAATCGGTCGGGCAGGCCACAAGCCGGGGAAAACTATTTTCGTATGGCAAAGTGGTGATCATCATTGGCATCTTGCTCTCCGTCTTCCAGCAGTTCGTCGGCATCAATGTGGCGCTCTATTATGCGCCGCGCATTTTTGAGAGCATGGGCGCCGCCAAAGATGCATCCATGCTGCAGACCATTATCATGGGGTTTGTGAATGTGCTCTTTACGGTGGTGGCGATCCTGACTGTCGATAAGTGGGGCAGGAAGCCGTTGCTCATCACCGGCTCCATTGGCATGTCGATCGGCATGTTTGCCATCTCCGCGTTGGCGTTCAACAACATCATTGGCATCAGTACCCTGGTGTTCATCATCATTTACACCGCTTCGTTCATGATGTCGTGGGGCCCAATCTGTTGGGTGTTGATCTCCGAGATCTTTCCGAACAAGATCAGGGGACAGGCCGTAGCCGTAGCTGTGGCCTTTCAATGGTTTGCCAACTACCTGATTTCCTCCACCTATCCCGCCATGATGGAGTTCAGCGGAGGAATGACTTACGGCTTTTATGGCCTCATGGCCGTCCTTTCCGCACTCTTTGTCTGGAAAATGGTTCCCGAAACAAAAGGGAAATCATTGGAGGAAATGGAAAAATTATGGGGAAAGAAAAAATAATCACAAAAATATTGGTTTTCGTTTAAAAAAACTTCTATCTTTGCATCCGCAAATAACAAGAGATGCGTTGGCATCTCTTTTATTTGGGGAGCGGGCAGAGGCCCACTGAATCCCTAAAATTTTGAAACGCCCGGATGGCGAAATTGGTAGACGCGCTAGTTTCAGGGACTAGTGTTGGTTACAACGTGCAGGTTCGAGTCCTGTTCCGGGCACATCTAGCTGCGCAGGTGGTGAAATTGGTATACACGCTACTTTGAGGGGGTAGTGCCGGTTACGGCGTGTGAGTTCGAGTCTCATTCTGCGCACCTTTTTTTTTAATCCTTAATTGACAATCAGTTCAAGGACTTTCTTCCACAATAATCTCCCTTTCCAATCGTATCATTTTCCCATCGTGTGTCACTCCTTCACCAATGACCCGATAGATGCCCGGCGTATCGGCAGAGTAGAAGTCGATCGATGCTTCACCTTGTTCAGAGAACTGTACATTGGGTTTCCAGAAGAGGGTAGTACGCAGGTCCGGCACCGATGATTCTGCCTGCTCCGGCGTTTCGTACGCAGGAGCATAAAAGAGTGCTTCCTGTTGATAACCCAGTGGAATGATTTCGTCGATACTGGGAGGACGCTGCGACGAGCCCTTATACCCACCTATTTTAGTTGTGATCACCACTGCTCCGTTGGTGTTGGGAAAATAACCCGGCATGGAGGTATTGTCCTTCAACACGAAGATGCTTTCAATGGAAGAGACATCAATATCATCGAGCCGCCCCGAAAAATCTTCATATTTCATGTCGTCGATCACAAAGAGCACCGGCATCTCAGAGCGGGTGGTGGTCACTACGTCGCCCCTGATGACGATTCCTGACTGGCGCTGAAGCAACGACCGCAGACTGGAGACAACCATTTTTTCTATGTCCTCGGCAGTTTGTACCCCGGAGGCGCTGATGGGCGAGTAAAAGGTCGACTCCTTATATTTTTCAAGACTTTGTGCAGTGACGGTGAACTCGTCGAGCAGAATGGTGCGGATGCCGTTTTTCTGTGTATAATCCTCATTGGCTAACTGTAAATAAGGATCCTGGTCCGCATTGTGCCGGGAGACAACCTCCGGCCTCACCGGTAAGGGAGCACCCTGAAGCGCAGGAAATTTTTCCTGGTCGAGGCTAATCACATTAAATGATCCACCTTTCTTACTTCGTGACTGTACCAGAATGACAGTACCTTCCGGATACTCCACGTTGAATGTGAAGCGGCCCCGGTCATCAGCCTGCGTGGTCTGCGTGCTGATCAGCGTGTCGAGGCGTGCCATCAGGCTGATTTGTCCCTCTTTCAGTGATCCAAAGACATTCTCGGCCTTTCCGGTCACCTTATGTGCCAACTCCGGAGCAAAAGCACCGGGTGTGGTGATCCTGCCTTGCAAGATAGCTGGAACATCGTATCTTCTCCATCCCTGTGTCAGCATCAGTGCGTCGAGCGCGTGTTTGTTGATATTACCATCCTCAAAGTAGGAGGCCGGGGACTCAATGTATCCTTTCAGCTCCGTCGACAACAAGAGTGTGCTGATGATATTCATTGTGCTGTCGGTGATCACAGTTCCCTTATTGGTTACCGATACTGCAATGTTTCCGGTGGTGGGTGTCAGATCCGGATTGGTCAGTCGTAGCATGAGGGGGATATGTTTCCTCCGCTTGTAAGCAGGTTCAGGTGTTTCGGCCTGTAGCAGGACAGACTCATTTCCGTTCAGGTTGAAAAGAAGCCGCTCACTCAGTACCTCCTGACTTGCATTCAGTAACAAGATGTTCAAAATGCCTGTGGGTAAATCTTTGTTTTCGAAGCTGTATATCTCTTTATCCGGGTTCCACCGTTCATGAAAAAGAACCAACCCTTTGTGGTGAATGAGCAGCGACACCGTATCTTGAGTCGCCTCCTTGCCTCTGCTCTTTGTGATGCGAAGCTGACCTCCCGCATTGCGGGCCGTAATGATATGGGCGCTGGGCTGTGGTGCCGGCAAAGCGAATTGTTTGAAGGTACCCTCACCGTTCCGGCAGATCACATGGTACGACTCATTCTCTACAGGAATAAAATAAAAGAGACCCATGCCCAGATGCAGGCTTTTGAAGGTGAGAATCTCCCGATCTGACGAGTCGTACAATGTGCCGGTTATGTCTGCACCCAGGCCATCGGCATTCAATGCTTTGAAGGCGACCTGTGTAAGGGCGCCGGGGATGATGTGTCCGCCTTCAGGAAAAAACTGCAGGTCGTATGCTGTCTGATCGGAGGGAACCGTGTAGTAACGGTTGTATTTTCTGCCTTTGTAGATAAGGCCCAGCAGTAACGTGTTGTTTTTATCCTTTTCCGTCAACCTGATATCGGCATCATACACCCCGTCGTTTTTTGGTTTGATTGTTTTTATCTTATTGTATCCGATTTTACAGGTGACCACTTCGGGTAATACCGTATCATTCTGTTCTCTGTCGATGAACTGCATTGACAGGTGTACGTCGTTTTTTTCCACATTGAATGTTACCACTGGTTCCAGCTGCAATGAAAAGGGATCGAGCACCTGTATGGATCTGCGGAAGAAAAATTCTTCACCCCTGTTTCGCATATACTGCGTATATGCCCTCAAGGTATATGCACCCTGGGCAAGGTCGTCCTCCAGGTCTATATGACCCGAATAAGCGCCGGTGCTGTCGGGCCGTACCTTCACCCGTTGCACCAGATCATCGAGCGGGCCGATCAGCTCCATATAGATGTAACGGCTCATGAATATTGGTCGATGGGTGAGTGCATCCACCATGTGAGCCCGGAACCAGATCCGTTCACCCGAGAGATATCCTGCCTTGTCCGTCTGCACGTAGATCTTCTCCTGCGGAAAAGCCACCAGCTGCCGGTGCATGCGTGCCACCACAGAATCGGTTTCCACTGTCGCTGTTTGTGCGAAAACAATGGGTGTAATCAGTAAAAATAAATAAAGTAAGAATTTTCTTTTCATTTGCTATTTCATGTATGTTTTCACCATTTTATTTCGACCAAAATACCTTCGGGATCATTTTCAAACTTCAACAGGCAGGTACTCGATGTTTCATCCCACGTGTGTTCAGCATTTGTGATCACTTCGCCTGCATGATTCTTTACCACCACCCCGGAAGGTTTTTTAGGAAGTAAAACACGACTTACATTACTGGTTTCGCGTGGACTTTTGGCAACAAACGAGTAATGCCCTCTTTTAGAAACCTCATTATATATCCGTGAAGCACCACATAGTACAGCAGGTTTACTTTTGCTTTTTATAAACGCCACATTGTAAAGGAAGGCTTGTTCACCGGGAGAGACTGATTTTTCAGTCAGTACGGGCAGGGTAGGGTCAAATAAATCAACAAACACTCCCTTCAGAGTCATGGGGTCATTTGAAATACTCTCATCCATTACCGACGCAATGATGTATGGCCCGCGTTCCAGGTACAAGCTGTTTTTTGTTTCAAGCTCACCCTTGTTGGGCTTTGTTTCAAATGCTTTTTTTATTGTCTCAAAGTAGGTTGCATCATTGTTCGCATTCAGCACAAATTCTTTGGGCTCTTCCCGTATCACGTATACCTTTCCTTTGCCACAGGCATATTCACCGGTACCCGGAGTGTCAGTTCCCAGTTTCATTAACTCAAACAGGTGTTGTGAGGGTGCTTTGTAGCTGTTTCCGTTGCTGTTCCACCATTCCATCACTGTCTGATAGGGATCAATGTCCTTGCCACAATAGACCAGCACACCTCCATCTTTCACCCAGTCGGCTATAAACTGATGATACTCAGCCTTCATTGGTTTCATGTTGGCGTATGACATCACCAGCACCTTCAGGTCTTTCCATGTATCAGGGTACCCCACATTCTCTATGTGTACGGTACTCACGGGTATTCCCCTTTTCAACAAGGGCAGTGTCTGGCCATAGAAGTTAGAAAACTGCGGATCATCATACCCGTCGTGCGTGGGAAAACGCTGAAACATGAGTGAGTTCGACATCAGCACGCCGATGCCATGAGAGCCGCTTACTTTATTTTCAGAGCGGGGCATGTCGTTGAGTGAATTGATCATCACCTGCATCTGCGTGGAGTAAAAACGCGGAATGCGCGCCTTCGTAGTACATGTATCACATGTTTTATACAAACCCTCATAAATGCGATCGGGCCAGGGCATCACTTCATAATCTGCAATCATGGGATAAAGCAGCTGCGCAGAAAAGGTAGCCTGATAATTTTTCTTGTAATCCACCCAGTCCCGGGGCAAGTCCTCAATGGGATCCGTGAGAAAAAACATCTTGCGTCCTGTAGGGCGTGTCATTGACTCCATTGACCCATATTCCAGGAATGCATTTTCAAATACACGTTCCTTTTTCAGACCATCAAAATAGGTCGGCTCGCGCGAAGTGCCGGTCCACACCTGGGCAATATAACCATCCATTGCGGGTAATGAGGCCAGGCTGGCTTCAGGGCTTACTATCTGCCACGAAGAGTAGTTCACCAGCGAGTGGGTAGGCACATAACAGCGCACATTCATTCCCTTGCTCTTTCCATATTCTTTGGCAAAAGTAAACACTTCCTCCAGGGCGCGGTAATACAGATGATATTTCAGTTTATTCGCCAGATAGGTGTTCTCGGGCGATACATGCTGCGGACGCCACGGAAAGTCGTAATATGCTTCCCACTCACGTTTGAACGCATCACTGTAACCGGCACGCATCCAAAACTCGGGCTCTTCCATATAAATTGCATCAATACCAGCATCAATCACCTTCTTCACATGCTTCTGCTTGATGTATTCAATAAAATTCAATGAGGGTACAATATAGGGTACCATTCTTCCATGCCATATCGTATCTCCTTTCACAGTTTTTTGTCCTTCGTCGAGATGCCACTTCCCGTCCCATTCTCCAGTGAAATAATCCTGATAATTGCCCCATGCAATACCGGTCATAAAATGAGTCGTATAACCTCGGTCGCGCCATGTTTGTACTCTCTGCTCAAAAGTCATTGCCGGCCTGTCGTCAGCACCATACACAATTGCTACATCCGCCCTTGCGTCTGTGACCGGCTTCCACTGACCCGCCGTCTGAAACGCTGTTTTTTCTTTATTGTCATCCTTGTCGTGACGAGTATGACTTTGATTCTGGCCCGATGCCATACTCGAAGCGAAGAGTATGATTGATAGAAATATTGTAGTTTTCATCCTTGTAATTATGACGTGTTATTCCTTCGGTTGCATATTTAAGGTGAATATCTGTTTAAAACGTGAAGCAAATGTATCAATATGATTTAAAAGGCGGGAATAATTTAACTTAAAATTTAAGAATCTCGCAATTGTTCTTCGATCCCGTTCACGGCCATACCCTGATTCACAAACGAAGTGGGCATTTCTTCCACAGCCAGACTTTGGACTCAATTGAACCGGTACTAGGCTTATTCATGCTCGGCATTCATGAACTTATGGATCCTATTTTCTGCGTTTTCTCTCAGATTGTAGTAATAGAAAGGAATGTCGAAGCTGTGATACACCCCCAGTCCCAGGGATCCGGAGAGTTCAAACATGGTATTTTCATCCACGCTGGTGCACTCTATCACGCCTTTCGCCAGGTTGATGCGCGCATCGGCGAAATTGGGGATCCTCCCAAAATTGCCCAGGTTGTCCACCGGCATGTACGATCCCAGGTTTTCAGTTTCCGAGGCCGGTGTCTCGTCTCTTTTCCAGTTTATCGGATTGATGACCAGTCCGATGTTGTCCGCTACGACGAAGTTGCCACCGGGAGCCACGGATGGTGATTGTGTGTTGAAAGACACGATGACGCCCGTGTCGTCCGGTCCTTCCGCAAATTTCAGGTGCCGATTGGCCTGCAAGAACTCAGCGGTCACCGGATATCCGATCACGTAGGCACATACCATGCGTGCATATACATCCGGGTGATCGAGCATGTAGTCTTTCAGCAACAGCAGCAATACGTTTGAGCCCTGAGAGTGGCCGACCAGGATGAACGGTCTCCCGTTGTTGTGATGTTTGGTATAATAATCGAACGCCGCTGTGGCATCTTTCGCCGGGGTGCTGGCGATCACCTCCCACCGTTCGTTTTCGGGCATGGAGAGCGTATAGGCCGCATCAGCCTGCCTGTAGTAGGGAGCGTAGATGTTTCCCGCTGTTTCAAAAGCAGTGGCCTGTCGGTTGAAAGCACTTCGGGAGCCGGCAAGCATGACCGGGTTGTCGATGGCACAAAAATTGGGCTCCGCCGGGTCCCTCTTGTACCAGGCCGTAGGGTAGAGATAAAAGACATCCACCTCCTTCGTCAGATTGGTCGGGAGCGACAACCAGTGTTCCGGCCTTCCGTAATCAGGCACCGTATCCTGCTCTGTAATATCCGATTTCTCACACGACATAAAAAATATCAATCCAAAAATCAACCAAAACGAAGAAACCCTTAATCTAAAACTCATAATCAACTGTTTGCAAACGGCGCCTGCCCGGACGGCTTTCGGATGCATTTATAAAAAAAGATGTTTGTTAACACGGGACATCCATCAATTGCTGCATAAAATTACAAACAAAATTTGAAATTACGAACGTAGACGAGACACAGAGTTAAGTATAAAAGCTTATTTTTGTGGAGTATGAGAAAACAAAGGTGCTTTTTCCTGGAAAAGGGGAAAGTTCTGGTAAATGTAATATCACGTAAAATGAAAACAATAAAGATGTTAACGGTTATTTATTTTGCGTCTGTATTCATCGGCATAAATGCTCAGACAGTTCCTAAAACTACCGTTTCTCTAAAATATACGGATATATTGGCGAGTAGCGGAGACAGCCTTTTGGAAGCTAATCAAACTGCAAAATATTTAAACTATGATTTTTCTGACATTTTGAAGGCTCATCGCATTCTTGGTATTATCGGCGATAATTATCAACGCTTGCAAATGAAACTTTTGAGCATTGAAAAAAGCGAAAACAATCCAGCAGAATATATTGTCTGTGGACAATCTAAAGTCAATCATGTTATCTGCGATTTTAAAGGAAAGATTATCGTTGAAAAAATACAAGAGACCATTCGTTTCAGACATGGGCTCGATGATATGTATAAAGGTAAATACCTTGTTCCGGGTGTGTTAACTGCCAACTATATTCTGTATGAAGACAGTACGAAAAATAAGGCGGGCTTCTTTGAAGGCACACTGTCCTCGTTATGGTATATGGATAATAGCAAGCGTTTACAATATGATAACATGTTTGCATTTTCAGACCGTTATTATAACAATGCATTTGTAGGAATCTGGCAGTCATACGAAAACAGCGAGAAAAAAATCTGTAATTTCGGTGAATATAGGATTCCTTTTACCAAATCGGATTTTGATATCGGGACTGGCGAGTTTTCTCCAAATCCAAAATATAAAAATAACGGGTGGCAGAACTACGGTAATCTGGAGGAAGAATGGTGAAAAAGAACCAATTATTCCCCTTGTGCCTTCTAATAAGAAACATCCTAGTGATGGAATACTTATAATTATAACATTTACAAAGAGTGTGAAAGATGAGTTGGAAAATAGCCTTCACATAAGATAGAAAGGGTACTAAGATAAATTCAAGAGATTCTACCTGTTCCCCCTTCGAGTCTTACCAGATAGGTGTTACTGTATGAAGAGATAGGACTATGGGTCTAGAGATATTTAAAAGTAAAAATAAAAGTTCATACAAAGGATATCCATTTTTCCTATCGTTTTGACGATAAATAAATCCCCCGCGAAATGGGCAAGATCACACGACGATGAAGTCCTTGCTACGGCCCTTCTGGACAGGTTGCTTTACAAATGCGAGTTGCTCCAGCAATCGTTGAAGAGCTATGGGATGCAAAACAGAAGAAATTACCTTTGCGACTGATACTTCATTGTTACATAATATGCTGTTAACAATTAACTTGACCTTAACCAGATACTTGTTTTATGCCATCTTTAATTGAGGCACATATTTACTTGCTGTTTCAAACGTACCAAACATTCCTGCCGAGTAACATAAATCTCCTAAAATCGTATTGCCGAAAAATGGTATTCCTGCAACATAGCAAGCGGTCAGCCCCTCCCAAGTATGTGGATACATCCCAGATGATGTCCACACCCCAAAGTTGGATACGATAAAGAAGATAACAGATGCTGATAAAGCAGACAACAGTACACTATTCATTTTGATTTTCTTCAAGGAAAATAATCCCATCAATCCTATTAATACAAAAGCTCCATAAGTAAACAATGAGCCACTATAGAACCATACAAAATGATCAAAGTACTCACCATATACTACATTATTCAGGATTAAGTCGCTTAACCACATCGTCACTATCGGGATTATAAATGCCCAATACTTTTTACTGAAATATGCGGCTCCGAATAGTGCCATACTCCCAATAGGAGAAAAATTTGCAGGGTGAGGTATAAGGCGGCTTAGAGCTGCCGATAGAATAATTACTGCAACAACTGCAAATCGTAGATTTATCTTCTTTTCCATATTCTATTTTTTTATTTGCGAGTATCTATATCTACACCCAAGATGTGCAAATCCTCCACTCCTGTTATTTCTGTAGAACATTCACCTAACCAACCATTTTCTTGATTGACGCCTGTATATATTTTTATAAAATCCACACCTGGCAGTTCCACGTTTTGTCCCATATTATTTATTGCCCAGCTAATGTCGATAGCCGAATCATCTGCAGCATTGGTTTCATTATCGGCATATCCATACAAGAATTTATAGAGAACAAAGTAATTCCCCTTACCGCTTTCATCTATTCCGTTTTGTGGTAGACAAGTACCTTTTAAGGTTAATTTGTCAGTAGTGAACCATTGAGGGAAATAAGATTGAGCGTGATATTGATTCTTTACTTTATACCCTTTATTTCCTTGGTTATCTTCCCAACTAATGTATGTGCTCCACTCATCTCGAGAAGATGGTTCTTTTTGGGGACGGTGGTAGGTAATTTCGTAATTGCGATATAGGTTCACATTACACCCTGCATCTTTTGCTCGTTGATACCAGAGTTCCTGTGATGGGTCAATATGCGAACTACCTGCAATCTCGTACCACTCATTATCATTTGGTATACCGTCCTTATTCGCATCGTATGCAACCATTATGACTCCTGGCTCACAGCTACCTCCAATAGGAGCATTGGGGTCGGGGTTGGCGGCTGCGTAAAAGGCATTGGCAAGCACTCTGAAATCACGTTTGCCTTCTACGTTTTTAATGGTATGATCAAATCCTACGACTACATATCCACCGAATCCTTCAAGTGAAATCATTCCTTTATTGTTATTTCCAATAGCTTCAAGAACTTTGGCATTCATTGTTTCTTGTGTATCGCCATCCTTGTATGCCGGAAGTTTATTGGTAAACTGTCCTACTGCCGGTAAGAAATCAAGAACCTTGGTTATGTATGCTGTTGCTCCTTCTGGAGCATCTTCTACTTCTTCAAAAATTACCTTTACAGCATATTCATACGAAAAACTTTGTTGATCATGCGTCACCGTTAAGTTGAGTTTGTAATCGCCTCCTATCTCAAACATGTATTCAAGATTTGGAGTTGTAGCTATTACTTCTTCATTGAGGAGCCACAGAAAGTCAATCGCTTCATTTGCAGGGTACTCAGGAGTTATTCTTAAAAGCTGATTTACTTTGGCAGTAAACCCACCTTCGGGAACTTTCACTATAATATCCTCTTGCGTAAGTACAAACGGCTCATCTTTATCGCAGGAGGTCATTAGTAGTACTGCCCCTGACAACAGAAGCAGTACTATACTATTCAAAAATCTGAAATTCATATTTTATCAATGTTTTTAATTAAAATCTTACGCAAACATCATCGTAAGCAAAATAAGCGGGTTGGCTGAAACCATAGCCATTGTCACTGCTGCCGCTGACATTAAACTCAATGCTTACAACATTTCCAAGGCTCGATAGATCCCATTTAGTCCATTCTGACACGATATTATCAGGACCATTGCACATATAAATTTCACATTCACCTGTTTTTTGAGCATCTGCATCGTAACCGATAGCAATCAACTTAACCCAATCATCTGGACCAATTTGTGCAGTAAGACCATTTCCGTTACAGTAACAGTTGATTGCATAGGTAGAGTTATTGACATACATATGGTCTATGGTACGTGCCACACCATCTGCAAAGTTTATTGCCGGTAAAAATTCGGTCCCATTCCATGGTGAACCATCTTTATATCCAAAGTGCATGGCGAAGTTATTTGAACCATTGTGTCCTCCTCCGGTAGTATTCATCTCGTCACTTGCGACATCATTATAGACTGTCAGTTGATAATTAAAATCTCCATAACTGGAATAATTCTTTGTGTTGTAGTTTGAGATCGCATGACCACCACCCCAATAACAATAAGCGTCGTAGTTATAAGGTACAGTGTGCATCAATCCAGTATTTCCCTCATCGTACCAATAATATTTTGCTGTAGAATAATCACCATAAAGCATAGCTCCTCCGTATTGAGGATTGTCAATTAGGTCTGACCATTTTGATATGGTAGTATTACTGTAATCTAAAGTATATGTATTGGCTTTAAAATCATTGTCTTCAAATGTCAATGTACGCAACTCGAAATCAGAACAAGAAATATGTAGTTTTGATATTCTAGTGTTTCCTGCCTCGTCAGAGACTAATATGCGAATCTCACAATTGCGATTTGCATCGGTAACTGTAGTTGGGGCAGTTATTGCAATCTTTACATCACTGATGGCACGAACTTGCGTATATGATAGTTCTGCATTCCAACCTTTGGTAACCTCTAGAACTTTGCAATAATCAAGATTTACAGATGTAAGAGAGAACTCAGCTGTTGTACCAACCTTTATAGTTCGATTGTCTCCATCAACAAAAGAAACGGAGAGTGGAGCGTTTTTTTCAATCGTAATAACTGTGCCATTTGATTGAGTTATAATAACAGCAGTATCAGTTTCTTCAACTGAACTAAAAAATGAATCTCCTTTTTCCCCAGTTGCTTTTATTCGGTTTCCATATGAGTCAAGAATATGACTAGGCCCATCTCCTGTATCAACAGTCCAATATCCCTCAGAATCTACTCCTAATATCGGAGTCACACCAGCAGCACCATTGGATCCTGTAACTGGAATATTATCGCCATTATCATCTAAGATCCAATTAGTCAGATTATTTATGGTTTGTGTCCAATAGTAAATGCCATCTTCATCAACTTTAACTCCAATTATCGGAGCATTCTCTCCATTCTCACCATTTTTAAGTGTAACTGAAGAATTGTCACTAAAAGTAAGTTTATAACCGTCCTCAAGTTGCTCTACATTGGTTATAACTTTACCTTTATTTAAAGCATCAACAATTGTTTGAATGGAAGAAATATCTTCATTCATTTTTGCCACCGTTTTTTCAAGGGATTCAACACGCTGGTCAATCTCTTCTACTTTATTCCATAAATCGTTGTCATCGTATTCACACGACCACACCATGCCCAACATACAAGTCAGGATAAACATCTTTAATAAATTTTTCATACGAACTAATTTTATTGATTAAATATTATTGAATTGGTTTTAATTTCTTTCTTGTAAAAGCAAAGTGTGCCGGAATATCGCCTGTTGTAACCGACCATTTTCGCACTCCTTCCTTGCTATAGCAATGTAATTTACCGGGGGTTACATAGTTTTTTGCATCGGTCACAAAGAACTCTCTTGTCTCAGGATTAATAGCCACTCCGTATGGGATTACAATATCTTTCTCCGTTCCATCCTTGATAAAGTTTCGAGTAACAATATCCTCTTTCTGCGTATCGTATATGGCGTAGGTTATGGTGTTACGATTGGTATGATAGCTCCACTCAGTGCTGTACACATAAAGTGAGTCACCACAAAGAGCCATTTCACTATTGGGTAGATTTTCAGTCTCGCGTACCACCTTGTCTGTTCGACTATCTATCATGAGCGTCTTCGATGGGATATCATAATAGTCTCCACGAGAAGAAACATAGATATACCCGTTCTTGTCAATCTCCATACGATGTAGGTTGATAGCGACCTCTATTTTCTTTATTTCGGTAAATGTTTCCAAATCGATGACCGAAACAGTGTTGTCATAATTGGGAACGCGATAGCCACCAGAATTGGCAACATAGAGTTTATTACCACTAATGACCATCTCTTCGGGTTGGAAGCCTACAATGCAAGTGTCGATTACTGCCAATGAAGCGGTATCCACCTTAGCCACATAACCCAAACGAGCATTGGGATCTATTTGTACAGGACCTGCGTATGAACTGACATAAGCATACCCTTTGTAAAAAGCCAAGTATCGACAGTTAGGAATGGATATTTGTGTGATATGTTTGGCTGTTTCTACATCCATCACCTCCACAAAGTGAGAGCAGTTGATGACGGCATATAGTTTATTGCCGTAGATTTCCAGGTCATTCCCCACATCACCAAGCTCTTTCACTACGCCCGGATTACGTTCGGCATAGATGTTCTTGGTGTAAATACCTGTTTCGTAATCAAAGTAGTCAAGTGTAGCTTTATTGTTGCCCATATTTCCCTCGTTGAGCAAAAAGAAGCCTTTAATACTTTCGGTAGAAGCGCCATGTGTAACATCTGTGTCGGTTGATGGAATAATAGGTTCCTCTTTGCGACAAGATATCAGCAGCAACAGCGTCATGCAAAAGATTGAAATGCGTTGTGTCATAATATAAAATTGAGTTTAATTTTGAAATTCGTACCGGGCATTGGGTAGCATTGCACCACCTCGTATTGTTGATTGAAAATATTGTTTACCTCAGCCGTGGCACTCATCTCGAATGGCTTAAAATTGAAATTCTTTGAAAGAGACAAATCGTGTGTATACCAGGGTTGGGCATAGTTTTCAGGAATATTGGCAACTGCTTCATAGCGTTCTCCCGTATAGATAAAACTGTAATTCCAATACCAACTCTTGTATGAGCCACTCACGATTATAGATCCGCTATGCCAAGGTATATAAGGAATTTGCCCACCATACCATTGACTCTCAGCGTCAGTAAAATCCTGAGCTTTCTGATAGGTATAACTCAAGCGGGGAGAAAGATTTACTTTTCCCAAACTGAAGGAGCCTTGAATAGCGGCATCCATGCCTCTAATCTCTACATAACCAAGGTTAAGCATAGTCCAGCGGAATTGATTTGAGGTAGGCATGGCAATAATTTTATCTTCTACTTCATTGTAATAAGCATCCACTTGTAGTTCCAAGCGATTGAAAAAGCCTTGCTTGAAATCTTTAGCGTAAGTAGTTCCGATGTTGTATTGATTGGTATATTCGGGATCAAGGTCTTTATTACCAATAAAGGTATAATACAAGTCGTTCATCGTAGGCATACGAAAGACTCGTTTATAAAAGGCTCTTAGATGAAACTCTTCTCTTTTAAAAGGTTGCCAAGAGGTTATTAGTGAGGGGGTAATGACACTTTTATCCCCAGCATTTGCACCAGCTGTAAGAGTTTCGTCTTTGACGTATGTATGCAGTAAACTTCCTTGTATTTTGAATCTGTTGAAGTCGATTGATGTCGAAAGAGCAGAAAATAGAGCGTAACGATTTGGATATACAAAATCCACCAAATCAGCATCCAATGTATTCCATTGAAAATCGTTTGATAGAGATACACTCCACCAAGGAAAGATTGAGAACAAATGTGCGGCAGATGCATAGGTTTCTTGTTGTTTATAGTGATTATCTACATACATAGTCGTCACATCTTTCCTCGGATCAGAAAGATAATGCAAATAATCGTAGGCATATTTTCCATTTAGCATCAAGCTATACCAACCACCAAAATGCTTGCGAAAAGTACCTTGTACAAAGAAATTATCATCCCACTGGCGGTCTTGATGCTTGAACTTTCCAGGTTCCTCACGAACTGACGCTCCGGGATAACCACGCTCTGAATTATAATAATAGGCTTTAGTTCGCCATTCTCCACTTTTAATCTTCCCGAAGAAGGCAGCTTCAGTGCGGAACATCCTAACGTCTCCATTTTTACGAACCTCGGTAGTGTCATATCCATTTTTCTTGGTATAGGAGAACTTATATTTACCCGAGGTATATAGAAATTCAGAACTGAAGGATGCTGATACATTGGCGCTAAGCTTATATTCAAATAGTACAGATGGGTTAATGGTATGAAAAGAACCACTCTTGAGTCCTAAATTTAGATTATACCGTTTCTTCTCTTTGAATTCGGGTTTACGCGTTTGCATATAGACAGCACTTGCAGAAGCATAGTCTTTTGCAGGTTGAAACAATGCACTTTTCTGACCATTATAGAGTGTAACCGCTTCCATGTTGTCCAATGAGAAACGACCTAAGTCCACAACACCATTTTGCGCATTACCTAATTCTATGCCATCATAGAATACTCCTACATGATGGCTGCCCATACTGCGAATATTAACGGTTTTCAATCCACCAATACCACCATAGTCCTTGACCTGCACACCTGAAAAATAGCGTACAGCATCAGCTACGGAATGAACGCTCAATTTCTTGAGTGTTTCTCCTGATAGAACTTGAACGGGGATTGTTTCTCTTTTTAACCTATCAGCACGAACCACTACTTCGTGTAACGGTATGGCAGATGTAATTGAGTCTTTTTCCTGAGCAAATAAAGGGGAAGATTCACTGCAAATGACAAGCAGTGAAAGAATAGATAGAAATTTTACGCAAAGCCTTAGCATACGCTTCAAACCGATATTAATAAGTTAATATTCGGATTTACAGCAAACGTTGCAATAAACTTTCAGCAGATAAACGAAGCCAGAAAGGGATGCCTTATTTGTTGATTCTTAGTCCATAAACCCGTAGACTGTAAACCCCACAAGCAAGGCAGGTCTTCTGACTCGTCTCTGTTAAAGCGCCTTCCCAGTTCTGAAAACCAGTGGCAAAGAGTGCTTTAACATCACATCTCCAAATTGGAGATTGAGACTTACAGCAGCGGGAACTGTTG
>DHTF01000055.1:25247-25715 GCA_002411515.1 Proteiniphilum sp. UBA5267
TTACAGCAGCGGGAACTGTTGCCGAATTGCACGGCATTCCCTTTTAATTCCTATTGCGACTTATTAAGTGCAAATCGGAAACCATTGCGAGCACAAAGGTAAGACAAACTTGGAAATTGACAAACAATATATGAATAAACCGTTTTGGTTAACTTTTTCAATTTCACCTAACTTTCTAAAAATATCATGGTTAAATATATTTGAATGATGTCCGAAAAATAGAAATGAGGGCGATAATATACATAAATCACTAATTTAGCAGTCTCATCAATGATTCTCCTAAAAGGGGGGGAGCTTACATGCTATCATGCAACGACTTATTCAATTTGTGCTTCGATAAACCTAATATTGTGATTGTACTCTGGATGATGAATTTGATATAACCATATAATTCGTTATGAAACTCTTCGGATATTTCTATTTGATAAAATCTTCTCTCATAGGACTGAAGCAGTCAATGAGGATACC
>DHTF01000055.1:25930-28756 GCA_002411515.1 Proteiniphilum sp. UBA5267
GTTTTAACAATTTTCTTGATGCCATCGATTACAAATTCAAACTGTCCGCTTGCAACATAAGTCGTTTGAGCATGAAAATGGGTGTGTTCATTGCCCACTGCACCCTTTTCAAATTTTACTTTCACCAGCATAATATGCTCGTCGTACCCCATAATTTGTCTTTCCATTCCTTCGCCGGCCGGCTGCCAGTCAATTTCACCACTGAAAATAAATGATTCGCTATTATAGTTCATATTTTTTATCTGATTACTTTGGTTTTTGTCAAATTTGTAAAAAGTTGATGCGTTGCATGATGCTTGAATGACAACTTCACCCCCCTATGTTTTATAACCACATGTTATATGTAGCAATGAAAACACATGCAAATATATGTTTTTTCTTCATGTCTAAATCCATTGTCATGATAATTTACATCAAACCAGTATTGATGTGATTAAACTCCACAATTGGGACAATGAAAAAGAATGTACATACATCTTAACATTGTAGACAAAATCACTAACTTAGTGGTCTAATCAAAAATTCTCTTAAAAAGGGGCTAGCTTACATACTATCATGCAACGACTTATTCGATTTATATTTATGCTTAACCTGATTGCAGGTACCGTTTCAGCACAGTCGGTTTTTAAGCTAAAAGACGATAATGGCGGAATTCGTCCCAAGCTTCAACTTGGTGAAAAAACTATTATTTCAGCACCAGACGAAGGTCTTTGGTCTGTTGCTACGGCTTGGGAAAATAAATGGCCGGCGCAATGGCACCATGCATCGCCTGTTTCGATGGAACAATCGGGCGACTGGCAAATTGTAAAAGGAGAAATTGTATTGCCACAAGGGGTGATGAAAGTTCGCGATGCCTATCGCAATGAAAAGGGACTGGTGCACTGTATCCGCCGCTTTGAGTGGACCGGAAAAAGCGACATAGACTCGTTGACTTTATCGGTTCGATGGAATGTAACGGGAAAAGGTCTTCAGGCATTTTTGCCGGGGATTGTGTATTATGGGAACCCTTCGGGAACAAAAAATACGCCCAATTGCGTGGCCAGTTATTCAGGGAAAGCAGGAGAGAAAGCCATTTTTGAAGATCATCGCTACCCAATGCCTTTCGCTTGTTTGGAATCGTCTGTGGCTGACAAATTCGGTGCTGTTATTCATACGGTACCAAGTCCTTTGCGTGATGCCAAACTGTTCGATCATTGGTGGTCTATGGGTGTTGAAGCCTTTGATGATCATGCTGAACTGGTGCTTTATTCAGGCCCAATCACCTACAACAACCATCCCAGTATTGCCAAAGCGATACAATGCGGCAATTTAGCATACGACAACACTTATATCAAAATGAGTCCTGATCAAGTAATTGAGAAATCATTTTATCTTGATCTGTACACAATTAATACTCAGGGAACAGCATTCCAGAAACCAGTTTATGATGCGATTGAAATGTACAAACCTTTTTATACAGAGGATTTGCCGTCATATAAAGAAATACTGGATTCTAAATTTATATTAGCCAAGTCTCGTTGGGTTGAAGGAAATGGATATGCCGGATTCAACATGTACGATCGACCCAGTAATCCGGAGATTGTAATGGGTTGGTGTGGTCAAGCCGGTTCGCCTGGCTTTTCACTTCAGAATCTGAAATCGCGCTTTGGGAACGATGCTTCTATCGATAAAATGGTGCAACAATCACTGGATTTCTTGTCAACGTATCCCGTTTCTGGCGAAGGGTTTCCGGTGGTTTACAATGTGAACAGCAAGAAGTACGCCAATCCAGACCCGGTTTCCAACGGACAAGGAATGTACAATATTGCCAAAGCCATTGAAGCAGCCCGAAAGAACAAAAGATATGATACGACGAAGTGGGAAGAGTTCCTGAAAAAAACTTGCGATGTGGCATCTTCACGCATCTTGCAGTCGGATTGGTCGCCTCGTTCTACGGCAGAGGGATTCTACATGGCTCCATTGGCTATTGCATCAAAGCTTTTCAACAATGAAACCTATCGGAAAGCAGCAGTGAAGGCAGCCGATTACTACGCCAAACGTCATCTTTTGATGGTTGAACCATACTGGGGTGGAACGCTCGATGCTTCGGGAGAAGACAAAGAAGGAGCATGGGCTGCATTTCAAGGCTTCCTGAATGTATATGATTTGACCAAAGACCCCAAGTATCTGGCTTATGCCCAGCATGCCTGCGATGTATGTCTGAGCTACGTCGTAGTATGGGACATTCCGCTCACGCCAGGTCGTATGGCTGATTATAGGTTCAAAACACGCGGATGGACCGTAGTTTCGGCACAAAACCAGCACATCGATATTTATGGTGTTCTTTTCGCTCCGGAAGTTTATCGCATGGGGGAACTTACCAAAAACGAAAACCTGAAACGATTGGCTAAAACGATGTTCCTTACTTGTGGACAACTGACCGATCCTTATGGAAGTCAGGGAGAGCAAATGCAGCATACCAACTTTGCTCAGAGAGGAGACATGTCAAACGTATTCCTTTTACGTGGCGGCTATTCCGAACATTGGACCGTATTCTGGATTACAGCCCATTTTCTGAATGCAGCTGCTCGTTTCGAAGAAATGGGGGTTGTGTTATAGCTGCCAGGTGTCCGAAAAATAGAAATGAGGTGTAGCGTTCTTTCACGCTGCACCTCATTTGCTATAGCTTGCGACGGTTCTTTTGTCCCACAGAAGTGGGGAGACCGAATTCTATTTTCTTGTGACGGGGAATTCGGTTATTCTCAATGTGGTACAACCATATGGAATTAGTGTGATTTCTTCTTCGGGTGACATTTCTGTCTGGTATTGAACACTAAAGGGTTGAGG
>DHTF01000055.1:29014-40990 GCA_002411515.1 Proteiniphilum sp. UBA5267
TCATTTCTTTTTTGATTACCTGAAAGTCGTTTGCAATATTTTCGTCTTTGATAGATTCCTCCTTTAGGCAATAGTTCCACGGAGTACTGCTGTGTACCTCGTAATACCATTCCCCATATTGCGGGTTATCACTCTGAACTTTTGTCCAGACTTCTTCCATGCGCAAAGCATACAAAAGGGGTCCTCTTTCTACAGCTGCTGCACCTTCATACCAACGGGAAACACTCACTTCCATGGGAAGTACAAGCTCAACAACATCACCAGACTTCCACTCACGGTCGATCTTGACAATCTGGTTGCCTTCACTTTCGCCCCAAGGTTCGTTGTTTATTTTGATGGTGGCCAATTTGCTCCATGCGGGTATTCTAAGATGAAGTGGAAATTCAACTTTTTCCACGTCATCGAGGATGTTCAATTCAAATGTGATCTCTTCTTCAAACGGGTAGTTTGTTTTCTCTGCAATAGAGACTGTGACTCCTGAACCGACCTTTGCGGTTACAGTGTTTGGGGAATAGATAAGCGCTGCCAATCCGTTGTCTTCGGAGGCATACCATAGGTGTTTGGTAAACTTGGGCCAGCCTTGATGCAAATTGGAGGTGCAACAGGGGTATCCTGTTAACAAGCCAAATAGTTGATCGGTGCCGTTGTATGAGGTGACAAAGTTTCTTGGGTGACGAGATACTTCTACCTGATTCAGCTGCTGGTAATATTGACGTGCGTCGTAATTATCGGTTACCTGGGTGGGGAGTGCGTTAAATGAAATTCTCTCCAGCCAGTCGGCCCATTCCACATTGCCGGTAATCTCAATCATTTTTTCCAAAGAAAACATCAATTCGACGGCTGTACACAGTTCAGATCCATGAGTCGGATTTCCGTAATGTAGCAGTTCGTCAGCACCATACAGCCCATTGGGCCATCCATGGGCTCTCTTTAAGTCGGTATAGGCTTTGTTGACGGCATCGATATGTATTGTGTCTTTTGTAGCCTGATATCTGATGAGCGGCTGTTTCATCCCCTGGGCAAGATTCACGCAATGTACACTGAACAAGCTGTTGAGCATCTCACCGTCGGAAAATGAATTCGTCCAGTCGGTTGTTTGTTCTGTGATGATGTCTCCCAGCTCTAACAGAAAAGCATCGCCGGTGATATTGTAGAGCCAGTAAACAATCATCAGATTGTCGCCTCCACGATATTGTCCCCATCTTGTCCAATTGTTGAGCGGCGTGTCGGGTAACTCCTGCAATTGATATTTGAAGTATTTCGTCATGAAAGGAATGACACGCTCGTCGTTTGTTGCTTCGTAATATTGTTTCATGAACTTCAGAACGACCATTTTGGGCCACCAGTCCTTGGCGTTCGTTCTCTGCAGTCCTTTTTCCGGTTCAAGATCTTCGGAGGGCCCGAAATATCCATCCTCTCTTTGACTTTGCAGCGTCCATTCGATCCAGGGTTGTACCTTGGCTTTCAGGTCATTGTCATCCAGTATATATGCCAAAGGAAGCAATCCGTCGATCCAGTAGGGCCCTCTTTCCCAGACATCTCCATCGCCGCCAAGCCATCCATTTCTGGAACCCATCACTTGCGGGTATAGTTCATCGAGGTGGCCTGTCATTCCGTCTTTCATCTTATTTAGTTGGTCCTTGAGCCACCCCTCGGGTTTGACAGCTCCCAAAGGAAGCTCCATGAATGGCTTTGTAATTAATGGTGCACGATTATTCATGTACAAATCTGTTGATGGTTGTTCAGTTTTATTTTGAGTACAGCTTGTGATCATCACATGAATCAAACACAATAATATCAAATTGACTTTCTTCATAAATCCTAAATTCTAATATGTATATAATTGATTTTCTTTTTTAGTTATAGTGCGTCTTTCACACAGCGAAATCCGACGGTTGCTTTTCTTTCAAATGAGGGAGAAACACGGAGCAAGTACTGTCTGAAATTCAGTTCCCGGGGGCCTCCCTGTACATACCAGAAGCTGGACGTGGGCAAGAAGTAACTTCCTCCTTTGACCATGATGTATCGGTAGGTAGTGTTGTCGTACTGGTCATTGGTCAATTGCCATACAGAGCCGACCAAATCGTAGAGTCCGTAGGGATTGACTCCTTTTTTATATTTTCCTACCGGATACAATGAACCATCACCCAAGTTACAGCGGCTTGCGTCGATCCCTTTTAGCTTCCATACAGAAAGCGTATTTGTGATAAACTCTTCCTCTCTTTCGACGGGTGTTTTTTGTATCCAGGGCCATTCATTGCCCGCTTCGGTTTGCGCTGCATATTGCCATTCAATTTCTGTCGGAAGGCGTTTGCCGGCCCATTTGGCATATGCTTTTGCATCTTCAAGCGTGACATAGATGACCGGATAATTCTCCATCCCTTTGGGAATTTTCCCGTTTGTCCAGTGCTTCAGAAAGTTCGTTGTGTCGCTTGGCTGATACCCACTTGCAGCGATAAACTCCTCGTACTGTTTGTTGGTGACAGGGTATTTATCCATATAAAACTGCTTCATCGGGATCTTTTCTCCTGCTGCGGTCGGGTTTTCGGGGTAACCGATAAAGTTATCTCCTGTACGATAGGTATCGCACGAGAAAATTCCCGAGGGGATCAAAACCATGCCTTTGGGAGCTTTGGAAACCCGCTCCGTTGTTTCGGCTTCAGATATCAGTCGTGCGCTGCCCGGTGTGATATGGATAATGCGTTCATCAATTATTTCCTTGTTTTCGAATGCTTGAATGATAAATTTGCCTTCATACTGAGGAAATGCTGCATGTAACTGGATGGATTGCGCTTCAATTCCAAATACTGCCGGTTCCTTCTCATAAGAGGGGCTACCCGCCCAGATGCGAATGCTGTCTCCACGCTTGCTCGAGAAAGCCAATACATCTCCAGATAATGTTACGGAGAGATGTTTCGGAAATGCTGCAATGGCAGATACAGAACCTTCATTGTTGGTCCCCAAATCGTATGAGTTGAATGCATCCAGTTTTACAGGGACATATTGCTTGTCTCCGACGACACTCACTTCCAGCTCTTCGTGGTGAAAAAGATCGACATAATGAAAGTTGCCATCTACGTTGTTTATTTCAAACAGATTGCCTTTGAAGCCTCCTGGATGCAAGTTGAAAATAGTATAAATAGTTTTTGATTCGGCAGGCCATTCGTTTACGAATATGCTGTCGACAAGCGTGCTGATCAACGGAGTATAACTTTTCTGCAGGAAATTGCTGCTGTTCTCCCGTTGAATCTGTAGCAGTTTCCCCCAATAACGCATCTGATCATCAGACCATTCAAATCGACCCGGAGGAAAACTGTTTATCTCCGTACCATATCCATTGAAAAAGGAGAGATTGAATTCCCTCTTAATGGGCTCTCTGGCCTCTTCTGCTACCCTGAATATGGCAAACTCTGGCTTTATCAACTTGTTCAAATTGAGAACGGGGGGATAATACAGGGCATTGTGGACTCTGCCGGATACGATTCCTTGCATGTCGCACGGAACAGCCATGCCTTCGCTATACATGACGACTCCTTTGCGTGCTGCATCTGCCGCATCCTGTAGCTCTGTGCTGGATCCTCCTCGGGTATCGAGAACAAAACCATCGATGTCTGCTATCCGCGTGATGTTGGTCATGCCATCGAAATGTCCTTCATCGGAGCGGGTGCTTTCGTCCCAGGGGTTATAGCATAGAAAGAAGTAGCTTCCCATTTGGTGGCATAATTCAGAGATTTCCTTGAGTTTATCAAATCCTCCTGGTAAGTCCCGAAACATATCCCACTGGTTTCGCTGATCCATGCCGAGCGCAGGCCAGGTAGGCCATATACCGAATACATCATATCCACCAATCAGTTTATTCATCTTTTCGAGATGTTCTTTTACATGGAACGAGTTGTCGGTATAGTCAAAGAAACGTTTATCCCATGTCATCATCAGATTTGCCGAATAGCAGCTTTGAATCCACTTCAAATCTTCTCTTTCCATCAGGTAATTGTTGAATTCACCAACTGGCACATCATACAAATATCTTTCCTGAAATATTAATTTCATCCCGTTTTGCCAGTTACCCTGATACTGGTCGAGCCAGAAATTGTATTCAATTGTTCCACCGGGGTAAAGGATGGTTTCGAAACGTTTTAACCTGCCATCTTTCAGACTCCTGTTGTCTCTCCGGACCAAGGCAACAATGTTATTCTCTCCATCGGCCTCTACACAGGTGAATCCCAATTCCCATGAATTGTCCGGGAGGATTACATTGACCGGCTGGTATCCTGGCCTGAATAAATGGGAGCGGGATAATCCATGGGATCCTTTTCCCGTGATATAAACATGCTCTTCATTTCGCCCCAATGGTACAATGTTGTGCAGATTGATAGTGTCGGTTGAGGTATTTCTAAAGGTGATTTTCCCGTGAACGCCAACATCAAATGGTTTTAAGGAAAAAGAAATATCCATGCTGTCGGAGGTCGTTGCGGTTGTATATTCACGCTCCGCAATCTGATATGAAATCAATGGCAACGTTTCCGATATATGTAAATCGGGGATCACAGAATGAGCCATTAATGGCTGCTTATGATGAATTGCTGCGACGTTGACCGAATGGGCACTCCACAACGGAAATGTACAGCATATGAACAGAAACAGGCTTTGAAGCTTACTTGTGATGGCCATAATCATTCAATGTTTTGTTTTTTTATTGCATCGTTATAATCTACCACATAATGCCACCAGTTATTTAACTTTCCATCATAAGGATTGATCCCTTTGAAATGTGGTAAGTGTGACAAATAATATTTCATCCATCCCAGTTGATAGGAACCTTCGGGGTTGCCCCATTCTGTCCGGTTCACAGACTTCGGGTTCGATCTTCTCAGATAGGGGTAATTTAGCCAGTCGTCCACATAGCTCATGATGTATGTTTCATTCCCAAAGTCATAATCTTTTAGTCCATTGGGAGGAAAGTGTACATTGCCCACTTGCGACCTATGTTTTTCATATTTGTCGTATCTTAATCCATAGGCAGAAAACAACTCCCATGTGGTCAGATCGTTTGTATTGGGTTTGTTGTCATAATCCCACCATCCATAAACCTTCATCATGGTCGATTCAAAACGGTGACTGTAACTTTCTAATGCACAGGCCAGGTCGCGTTCGTAGTTGAGCCCCATGATGCTGAGCAACTTCTTGCAGGACGGATTCTCATTGGGCTCGGAGTTAATCCAGAATGCTCCTTCGCCCATCATATGGGATTCCCACATTCCACAATATGGGAAAGTCCACACCCATACTTCATCAATTTCATCATTGTCGCGCATCCGGTCAAAACCATAGTGTTTTACCATTGCATTGTAATCGTATGAGGTGCCTACTGTTTTAAAGGTGTTCCAATTTTCTTCGCTTAGATATTTTGTCGCCTCTTCAACAGTAAAAGGTCTTTTTTTCGGATCATTTTTCAAGTAGGTAAACAGCTGACTTGCATCAATCTCTTGTACCACTTGATAGTCGACTGTATATCCGGAAGCCTCTTCCAGCGCTTTCTCGTAGTTCTGCGACAGGATGACCGGATCATTCCAACTAAAACTATATCCCGGAGTAATAAAGAGTTCATGAATTCGTTTGTTTTGAGGTTGTATAACCGGGTTTTCATATACAACCGCTACTTTTACGGTAATGATTTCGGCATTGACATTTTCCAGCGTGACCGTCTGACTGATTTTATGATCTTTCGTAAAATCAAGGAAATCTGTTTCAGCCTGTTGCCTTAGATTGTGTTTATACAAGTTTAGATAATATCTACCATTGATCTCTTCTAAAGGTCTGTTGGTTTTGTTGATTTCTTTTCCAGAGAAACTGGCTTTGCCTTGGTTATCCGTATTTTTTGCCAATAAAATATGACGACCTGCATTTCGATCTTCAGCTGATTCGAATATTTCTACGGTGACCCCTTCGACGATGCCACCTGACTCATCCACAACATAAATATTCAAATCGGGTTGTGATTCACTGCCTTGAACATTTTCCACACAGGATGAAAAAATAATTGCGGACAATATGAATAGTAATTTTATGTGCATAATTTGAAATTTTAATCCATTGTAGAACCAATTTTACAATCAGTCCTACAATGGGTTAATTACTACGTACTACTTCAGCACAATAAATTGGTGCGTGTGTCCATCGTTCATCAGAAGATAACGAGTGGTCTCATTTTTAACAACACCATTTTTCTCTGCCTTTATGTAATAGATTCCTTTGGATTTTTCACCATCCAGACCAGGTTCAAAATCCTTTAAAGTAAATATGGCCTTACCTTCAGCATTCGTGCTTCCACTTAAAAAAATGTTTGTATTGTTATCGCGATCTTCAGCTGTTTTGTAAATCTTTACTGCCACATCCGTTATCGGTTGCGTTTTATTGTCATCACTGAATACCTGCACATGGAACTCCCATGGAGTTGAACTTTGAAATTCTTCAAATATGCCCGATCTGTCACAAGAGATCATGCAAATCAAAGAGATGATGAAAGATATATTTCTGAATGTTTTCATATCATTATATTTACGCTTCATTTAAAATTCATATTTATCATTCCTGTCTTGCTCACCTCCAAATGTGTACGATTCAATGTTATAGAACTTGAGCTCTAGCACAGGGATCGGCACCTGACGGAAAGACCTGGTCGTCAACTGAAATTTATCAATTGGCGTGCGCCGTCTGTCATAGAATGGGGTCACTGTATAAGCATATCCACATTCAACAAACCGTTCATAATAGATGGCTTCCAGTATTTTGTCTTTTGTGGAAGTAACATTGATGTCGTTTAGTTTTCCCCGATTCACGCGTGTGAGATTGACCAATTCCACTGCTTTGGAATTTTCAGAAGTTTGCAAAGCTGCTTCGGCATAAAGCAGGTCAGATTCCGCTTTCGTGAAAAAGTATAACTCTCCTTCACCCGATTGTTGACCTGTTTCCGAGAACCTATTTAATACGTATGAGCTGTATTTTGTGTATCCATCGTATGTCAACCCTCCCGTTGGTGAGTTAACAGCTGGGTAATATTGAAAGTCGGTTCCCAATCTGTAGTCAGGAGATTTAGCTTCGGGCAATATGTCACCTTGTCCAAAATCGTTGGGAAGTGGCCATATTGCACCGGGATCACCGGGTTCGGCCATCATGTTTATGACCCTCATGCCAACTCTTCCCCATTGATTTCCACCGGGCCACGACGCTGCTGCATAAGACCATTCGTCCCAACCTTGTAAGGGTAATTGAGCTTTGATGTCCTCTTTAAGACCCTCATCAATATAGCCTTTCACTTTATTCCAATCGACTGAGGCGTATTCTTCCTTCGTTCTCGGGTGATAAGCTTCGGCTCTTGCAGCCATGAAATTGGCGAATTGCCGCAATTTGGTGTTGTCCCCAACCACGTCGGAGGGCAATAGTCCGGAGAAGTTTGTAAAGCTTTGTGCATTGCATATTTCGATGCATTTGTCCAGATAACTGAGCGCCAGATCCTTCGCATCTTTCGCAGGCTTGATGTCGTCTGCTGTGATGGTGCGAAGATCGGTGTCTTCGGTAATCAAAAAGCATTGATCGAATAGCAAACTTAATTCTGTGTAAAAAGAACCCATTAAAAAGTAACAGTTCGCCAATATTTTAAAGGTCTGGTCTTTATTCCCTTCAGTATAAACGAGCTCCTTCTCATTGATCATGGCCAGCATATTCCTCACTGTGCTTATTTTGCTGTAATGGTTATACCACAGCGTTTTTGGGAATCCTGCATTTTGATCCGTATTGTCGATCATGGGCTTTTCATAATCCGTCCGATAATAGTATGTCTGCAAGTTCCAGTTGCCAGCTCCTGCTGTCATGGCATCTGAATTGGTCGAAAAAGTCCAGGTATCGCCATCGTTGGCTGCCAACATGTGGTGCCACCAGTTGTTGTAAGCTCCACCAATCAAAGATGGATATTGATTGATATCTCCCATTACCGTGGAAATGTCGGGTTCATGGTCATTCTTGATGTCCAAACCGGAGAAATAGGGTTCACAAGCGGCCAGGAACAAGCATATTGTGCAAGATAAATATATTATTTTTCTCATAGTCGTGTAAATTAAAATTCAATCGTTACAGTACCTGTAATTGTTCTGATGTCTGAAGGATATTTTGGGGTATCCGTTCCGATGAGTGTACCCCCTTCAGATGTTCTTGTTTCGGGGTCGGGTCCTGAATAGTTTGTAAGCGTAAATAGATTTCTGCCTACAACTCCACATTTGACGCTGTTTAAGAAATTAACACCCAGCTTCTGAAGTTGCTTTCTTGTGACATTGTAATTCAGTGACAGCTCTCTCATTTTTACGAAAGAAGCATCTTCGGTAAACGAAGCTCTTGAGTGCTGGTTCGCATACGACATTGCTTTCTTCTGTTCCCAGGAACGTTCCGACATATCCCAGAAAGCGGCGTTTCTTCCTGCAAATGACATGTACAGTTTTGTATTGTTGAACAATACGCCTCCTTCTTGCCAGGATAAGGTGAAGTATAACATCCAGTTCTTATAATTCAGCACATTCATCAGATTCATATTGAAGTCGGGGATCATATTCCCGATATACTGATCTTGTGAAGTTGCTCCGTTCTCATTCAATACAGACATTTTTGCTTCATCTCTTGTACCGATCAGATCCTTTCTGACTACATAGCCATAGTTGTTGATCGTAAATACATCTTCTACCGTCTGTCCTGGTTTAATGAGCGGGCTTGTTTTCACTTCATCCAGTGAGGTGGCAAACTTACTGGAATACAAATTGCCATATTTTTCGTGTGCGGCAATCTTTGTGTACCCTATGAAAAAGTCGGGTCTTCCCAATTCTCCCACATATTCTTCCAGTTTATCCCAGGTTAAAGTTGCATCCCAACGCCAGTCTTTATTTTTCATCAAGTTGGCATTTAAAGAAACTTCGTGACTGTGCACAAAGAATTCGCCCACGTTGATATTTTGATATTGAAATCCAGTAACACCGGAGACTGTCATCACATAAGGCAAGTCGGTGTTTCTTTTGTGCGAGTAATTATAAGTTAAGTCGAACCTGTCCAGTATACGCATATCAAGACCCAGTTCAAGTTCCTGAGATAAAGCGGGTTTTAATCTCGCATTTCCCAGTTGAGCTCCACCGTATATGGTTCCGTCGCTCAGTGTAAAGGTTTCGTACTTGGCCCCATAAGAAGGAAGGATACCAGCTGTACCGTAAGATACGCGCGGTTTGAGCATTTGGAAGAAGGGAATTTCAAAATCTTCGGTTGCATTCCATGCGCCCGATATACGATAGTAGGTTTGCCACATATTGTCATCGCCAATCACCGATGCTCCATCTCTTCGTACCAGTCCGTCCAGGATGTATTTACCTTTGTAATCGAGGTTCCCTACAGCAGTATAACTATTGGATACGATGCGACTACCCCAGGATGAGTGGTCTCTTGTTTCAGGATCAGCCAGTTCCAGAGAAGTATTGTTTGAACCCGATATGGCAAGTTTAGAGCCGCTACCCCATAATCCTTCCGATTTAAGGTCTTCATATAAATATTGAAGTCTTAATGTAGAAGTGAGATCACCGAATGTTTTTGTCAATAAACCGCTCAACTCCAGATTGTGTTTGAATGAATTGCCCGATCCTTTATACACATAGCCATCGTGACGTGTACTTCCATCGGGATAGTTTACCAGCAGTCGTCCTTTTGGCGTAAGGTCCTCATCTTGATAATGAAAGAAATCGATGCTGTAGTTGGCATTGAATGTTGACCATTCTGCCGGCATAAAGCGGAGGCCATAGCTACCCAGGTAACGATTTGCAGTACCTTGCTCAATTTTGTTATTTACATCGTATAATGGATTGATGTTATTGCGCGTTGATACCACATTGGGATTTACGATATAGGGAGTGCCATCCAGATTGTCGGCAAAGAAATCTGCATTGGGATCGGAATAGTAAATGTCGTCGAAGTTGATGGAACGCCGATCGTTCAGGGTTCTTACATACAAGTTGGACAGTGTCATTGATACTGTATTTGATATCTTGTTGTCGAGATTGACCCTGAAGCTGTTGCGTTTAACTCCATCCAGGTCACGCACTACACCAGGGTTGTGTGTGTACTGAAATGAAGCGTAATAGTTCATATTGCCATCTTTCGATCTGCTTGTCACCCCTGCGGTAGTAGAATTAAATACTTGGGGAACGAAAAAATCCTTGTATGAATCATTCTCCATATTGTATTTGTTATCCCATATCTGGTCTTCATCCAGGACACCTCTTGTGGGATTTCCGTTCGCATCGACCAAGTGACCGTGTGCGGTGGTTCTCATGGGGAGGAATCCAATGAAATTAGCGCCCACTTCAGTTTTTAATGAGACGCGTGATGTGCCACTTTCCAGGCTGTTTCCCCTTTTCGTGATGATATTTACAACTCCACCTGCTGCCTTTGAACCGTAGAAAGAAGCTGCAGCAGATCCCTTGATAACCTCGATGCTTGCCACATCTTCCATGTTGATATCCTTTAATACACCCGAGGTTACAATGCCATCAATGATAATCAAAGGTTGATCGGACCCTGTAAAAGAGGTGGTTCCTCTTAATTGGATAACCGGCTCATCCATTGGGTTACCCGAAGTAGAAAATACCTTGATACCGGGCATTTTACCTGACAGGGTGGATGCGACGTTTAATCCAGGCGCTTCCATCAGAACTTCATCGTTTATTTTTTCTACTGTAAACGATAGTTTCTCTCTGGAAGTACCTTTGGCAACTCCTGTTACAACCACTTCCTGTAGTAACTGTGTGTCTTCCTGTAGAATGATATTGAGATGGGTCCTGTTCTCGATATTAACTTCAAGATCCTGATAACCAATGTAGGATACCGTCAATACGCCATTTCGGTTAGCTTCTATTGTGAAGTTTCCGTCAAGATCAGTGACTGTTCCGTTGGTTGTTCCTGCTTCAATGATGTTTGCACCAATGATGGGTACATTTTCCGAATCTGTTATTTTGCCAGTTATTCGTACTCTGTTTTGTTGAGTACTTGTTTTTTCGATGGCTAAGTCGTTCGTAACTTCACTCGATTCAATCGAACCATTGGAATTTGCAAAAATATTGATTGAGGTAAGCAAAGAAACAATCAATATAGAAATTTTCATTTTTGTTCCTCTCATGATCAATTGAGCTGTAGTTGAAGTGATCTTTCTTTTACATTGTAATTTCGTGTAAATCATATCGCATATTGTTTTATCATATTAAATTTACTTTTAATGTAGGTATTTGTTGTTTAGATGTTACGTACAAGAAACTTAGAACTTTCAACGAAGTGATGATAAGTAACATTTTAGCTTTCACATTACTGTTCTTCAGATAATAATATCGAATTTAGGTGAATTAGAATTACCGTTTTTTCACAGATTTATTTATTTCATTTCCATAGGCTAATGTGTTTTATGAGTTATTTTAACCAATTAAAAAGTCAATATGAGTGTAGCCATTAAAGTGGCAGTCTTTTTTCAATTACCATTAACGGGAACAAATTTGAGAGAATAAACGGGTAGAGAGGGGTAGAATAGTCTCAATAAAATGAAAAATCGTGTCAAAAGTGTGATTATTCCTTTATTTTAACCTCTTCGATGTTGATTTCTAAGATGCCTATTGCCTTTTCATGCTGTGGTTTCATGAGAATACGTATCTTGTCGGTGATGATTTGATGCGCGGGGTGCACCATATTGAACTGATCTTTGAAAACATTGTAGGCATCTGTCACATAGAGCGGGAAATTTATCCACTTGCCATTTTCTTCAACCGCCAAAGACCATTCTTGTGGCACCATCGTTCCGCCAGCATCATCAAACCAATAAATAGCAATGCTTTGAATATCGGTTGGCTTTTCGAGTTGAATGTCGATCCACTGTTCTTTTCCCTGTTCGCCCCAGCTTGTCCAGCG
>DHTF01000055.1:41137-41654 GCA_002411515.1 Proteiniphilum sp. UBA5267
GTTCGCCCCAGCTTGTCCAGCGTCTTACTGTCTGGTCGGATGAGGAGGAGGAAATTTCATTGTCAGCTACGGCAACCAGATTGTCACTTTTGTAGGTGTGTGAAGCCTTCAGGCCCTTGAATTTGCCGTTTAACTGTAGGTTGCGGTCCACGTATGGCCTGACAGTTGCCGATTCTGGAAGCCATGTCATCATGCTGCCGTCGCCTCTGTTATTCCAGGCAAAATAAGGCAAAAGGGTCAATTTGATTTCTTTGTTTCCGTTGGCTGTTTTTTCACCGGCAGGGATTTCAATTCTTGGAATGCCTTGCATGCGTCCTTCCGTGTATGTGGATAAGTTGAAGGTCTTGGGTATCTCAGTCATGAATACATTGGGTAACCGGTCCTCATTGTCCACTCCTTCGGCAGCGTAAACCAGCGGCCCTCTGGTAAGGCAAACAAGTCCCCTGTCTTCAGCCACTTTATCCATTGCTTTTGAAAATTGTAGTGGCATGGGCAGGTACAGTTCAATTCTGTCTCC
>DHTF01000055.1:41857-42328 GCA_002411515.1 Proteiniphilum sp. UBA5267
TTTTTCCACTTGCGATTGATTTTTGCAAAACCTTTTACCAGATCAACGTTTGTTTTCTTGCCATTTACTTTGATGATCCAGTTATTGGCTTTGTCTTGTCCCGATGAAAAAGATTGATCGATATAATGATATAGCTCACCGGGAACAAACTGACTTCCAGTCCATGTGGGTATCCTGAAATTCATGGAAAAAGTCTGCCCATTCTTCTCAGGGTTTATCTCCCATTGAATGGTTTCGCCAAATGGATACGCCGTAATTTGTTTGAGGCCTACTTTGCCGCTTTCTATTTGTAGGGTTGTCGTACTTCCGGCGTAGAAAGAGCAATAGATCTCGTTGTGTGTCGTGGCATACATCATTCCCGGTACTTGAGGAATCAGGCGTGCCAGGTTTGTCGGGCAGCATGCTGTTCCGAACCAGGGAGACCGACCCCGCATACCGTGATTGAAGGGTGCGATGCCGTCTGCTTCCAAT
>DHTF01000055.1:42508-46133 GCA_002411515.1 Proteiniphilum sp. UBA5267
GATTGATATAAAAGAATTTATTTCCTTCAAGACTGACTCCCGCCAACACATTATTCAAGAGTGCTACTTCCGCCACATCCATGTATTTTGCATCTTTTTCCATCAGAAACATTCGATGGTTAAAGAGCACATTTCCCACTGCGGCGCAGGTTTCATTGAAAGCTCCTTTATTGGGAAGTTCATATTCCGGGCCGAATCCTTCTATACCATGTACGGCGCCCAGGCCACCGGTAATATGCATTCTGGTGTCTACGATGTTGTGCCAGATACTATTCAACGCAGGACGTAGCGAAGCATCACGGGTGTATACACTCACGTCGGCCATTCCGGAATACAAATAGGTAGCTCGCACGGCATGTCCAACAGCTTTGGTCTGCTCTCTTACCGGGAGATGTTGCTGCGCATATTCCGGCGACATGACACCTTTCCCTTCAGGGCGGTAGGTGACTCCTCTTATATCGATGAACTTCTTCGCCATGTTTACATACAAACTGTCCCCTGTGGCGTTAAACAGCTTGACAAGCGCCAGCTCTATTTCCTCATGGCCGGGAGCCTGCATCACCGGTTTGCCATCGTTATAATTAGGGTCTCCTTCAAAGAATACTTTGTGGATATGCCTGGCATTTTCTTCTGCAACCCGCAACCATTTATCTTTACCTGTAGCTTGATAATAAGCGATGGCACCCTCATACATGTGGCCCATGTTGTACAATTCGTGACTGTGAACGACATACGAATAGGGCTTTTCGCCCATTTCACTGGTTCTGCTTTTGGAAACACCGGTTATATGAGATTCATAGTTGTATCCATCCTCTTGCTGAGCTTCAGCAATAATGTCGATGATGCGATCCATCTCCGCTTCGAGTGCAGGATCAGGATCTAACTTTAACAAATAGGCAGCACCTTCCATTACTTTGTATAAGTCGGACGCCACAAACCTGTGGGGAAAAGGTAGTTCATCGGGAATGCCATTTAAAAAATTGGCACATCGCTGTAGGTTTTCCACTGCAGGTTTTGTTTTATCGAGTGCAAACGGTACCAATACCTCTTTTTGTGTGTGCAATCTTGGAAGCCAAAAATCATCTGCTAACCCGACTTCATTAAATGGTACAGGATGCAATATCTCCTGACCATTCGCTACAAATAGCGAAAGATTGAAAATAATGGAAGTAATAATTAGAAAATGTTTCTTGTTCATAATGTTTGTCCTATCTATTTTACTGCACAAAGATTGATAATTCAGCGTGCATACTGTTAGATTATAGTTTCAAAAAAATGCAAAATCGTGTCAAATCGGTGTAGGAAGCATATTCGAAAGGGTGGTTTAAAAGTCCTTGGGATTGACACCAAACTGATTAAAGAAGATCTTTGAGAAGTAATTGGGAGAGCTAAATCCTGTCATATAAGCTATTTCACTTATTTGATATTTTCTTTCCTTGATGAGTTCTGCCGATCTCTTAAGCCGGATGAGTTGAATAAAGTCGTTGGGCGATAACTCAGATACATTTTTAATTTTTCTGTAGAGCGTGGAACGACTTACTGCCATCTCGTTCGCTATCTTGTCGATGTTCAGTTCGGGATTGTCCAGGTTCTCGTTAATTATTTCAATTAATTTCTTCAATAAATCTTCGTCAGCCTTCGAGTGCGTGAGGTTTTTAAATGCTATCTCGGGTGATTTTTTAAACGCCTCCTGCATCTTTTTCCTATTTTCAAGCAGATTGTCAATTCGAGCACGGAGGTAGTTGATTGAGTATGGTTTTTCGATGTATTCATCTGCACCACTGCTAATACCTTCAATCTTTGATTCCAGGTTCGATTTTGCAGTCAATAAAATAACCGGAATGTGGCTGAATCTCAAGTCCTCTTTTATTATTTTGCAAAACTCCAGTCCATCCATTACCGGCATCATGATATCACATATAACGATATCAATCAATTCCTTGTCCATCATATCCAATGCTTCTTTGCCATTTCCGCATTGTATGATTTGATACTTGTCTGATAATTGCTTCTTTAAAAGATACTGAAACTCTTTGTTGTCCTCAACTGTCAGGATGGTCGGTGTGGCGTTTTGTTTTTGAGCCTCCAGTAAATCAATCTTTGATATCTTTTCATCACTATCTTCAGATTTGATCGCCGGACTGTATCCGTTAAAGATTTCTATACTTTGCTCCTGCTTAATGGGAAGCGTCATGATAAACGCTGTTTTCTCAGGGTTCGTGTTGTCACAGTATATGGTCCCTTGATGCAGTTCTACCAAAGATTTTAGGAAAGCCAGGCCTATTCCGGTACCCTCTACATTTTTATTCAACTTAAACAGAGGCTCAAATATTTTTTCTACATATTCATCTGGAATGACATCTCCATCGTTCTCAATTTTTATTTTAAAGTACTCCTCGTTGTAACTTACCTCAATTTCTATCAGGGCGATTGCATGTTTCAATGCGTTTGAGAGTAAATTACTGAGCATCTTCTCAAATATCTCCCGGTCGACATCCACATAGATACTCTGGTTTGAATAAATTGTCTTGCAGGTAATTTTATTTGAATCGAAAGAGGGCCTGAATCTGTCGATTGTGTCATTGATGATGCCGATGACTTCTGTACGCATGAAGTTTAATCTCAAGCCTTCTGCTTCCGTTTTTCTGAAATCCATCAATTCGTTGATCAATTTCAGCAACCTGTTTACATTTCTTTGAATGATGGTCAGGTTCTCGAAATGAGTATCGTCGGGACGAATGTCCTGAATCACATCTTCTAAAGGAATCTTGATCAAGCTCAAGGGAGTCCTGATTTCGTGGGTAATATTTGTAAAGAATTCAATCTTTGCTGTATACAACTCTCTTTCCTTGTTCGCTTCAAACTCTTTTAATGCGATTTTATTCCGGCGTTTTGTTCGTTTCGAATAGCTGCATATCGCATAAAATATGAGCGCAGAAGCTGCTGCAATATAGACTAAATATGCCCAGACTGTACTGTACCACGGAGGCAGAATTTTAATCGCAAGTGAGATGCCCTCTTCATTCCATATGCCATCGCTATTTGCTCCTTTTGCCTTGAAGGTGTAATTTCCCGGCCTTAAGTCCGCATAATTCACCCTGTGTGCCTGGTTGGCGTAAATCCAATCGTCGTCTCTACCTTCTAATTTATAAGCGTACATGTTCCCTTCGGGATAGACATAACTGAGTGCCGAAAAACCAATGCTAAAAACGGAGGCATTGTGGGGAATTTCAATGCTGCTCATTTGGGAGGTAGACTTCTTTAAGGGTGAGTTAATTTCATGCAAGGCTACTTCCTTGTTTTGGATTTGAAAGCTATTAAACACAACAGAAGGCACACATTCATTGATGTTAAGGTTGTCGGGATTAAATGCCACAAAACCTTTTACACCTCCAAAATATAATTTTCCATTGTTATCCTTGAACCCTGATTTATAATTGAATTGGTCTCCCAAAAGTCCGTTGTTGTGGTGGTATACCTCCACTTTCCTGTTTTCAGGGTTCAACTTGAAAATACCTTTGTTTGTGCTACCCCAGATATTTCCCTTGTTATCTTCAATCATTTTATAGATTACATCATTGGGTAATCCCGTCTCAGTTGTTGCAAAGGTTATCAATGATTTTGT
>DHTF01000121.1 GCA_002411515.1 Proteiniphilum sp. UBA5267
GCTTCCAGAAAACGAGTATCAGCCAGGGCTCCTATGGATAGGGTCACAATGGAAGTTCCATTTTTCAGGGTTGGCAATGTCAGCTCCTTCATTGCTGCAGGCGAAGCTGCTTCTACTAAAAAATCGGGTTTCCAATCAAGCAATTCTTGCAGAGAGGTGCATGCTTTGCAGGCCTTTCCAGCCTGCTTCATCTTTGCAGCCAGCCTTTCGGCCTTGGTCGCTGTGCGCGAATAAACGCCTACCAGATCATACTCGGGCAACAACCCGTTCAACAGGGCATCAGCCACAATATCGGCCAGATAACCACAACCTACAATCACCAGTTTTTTCATGCCTGCAAAGATACGGCCTTTTGACAGATTTCGCAATACTCAACAGTCTGCTGTCTATACCAACCATTCAATGACACAAACCTTCTTTTCGGAAAGAGACAAAAATGAAATTTCAAATCTTATTATTTTTTTCGCTTACTTTGTAATTTAATTACTTAACTTTCGCACAGAACAACTTCCATGTGTAAAACGCACAGAAGGTCTGCTGATGTTTGCGCGGAGTATCTGGTCGACGGAATAGGGATGATCTGGAAAGTTGTTTGAGCGATGCGGGTTATTTATCAGATAGCCTATGAGGCGGCAACGGATCGTGAGACATCCTCCTATCGACGGCTTAACTGTGCGATAGAACATGCGAAACTTGAATTAATTAAATTTGGGAGATTTTACAAAACAAGTGAAAAAAGAAATGGACCTTGCCACTCTCTACAATCGGTACGTGGATGATTTATTCACCTATGGATGCTACCTTGGCTTCGAAAGAGAGATGGTAAAAGATGCCATACACGATGTCTTTGTAAAGCTCACGACCGATGAAGTTCTATTGAAGAGCATCACCCAGATCAAGTTTTACCTGTTTAAATCACTTAAAAACAGGCTCCTAGATATTTACAAGAGGATGAAGAGGGAGGTTACACAGGGAGATGTTACCCCCCTGGAGGAAATTTCCTTTGGAGAAATGCCCTTCCAAATCGTAGTCAATTTAGAAGAGGACTACATCAAAGAGGAGGAGCAAGAACTGATAAAAAAAGAGATTGAGGAGATGCTGAATTCACTCACACCACGCCAGCGAGAGATTATCTACCTTCGCTATGTGCACGAGTACGAGTACAATGAGATTGCCGAGCTCCTGCATATCTCCGTACATGGTTGCCGTAAACTGGTATCGAAAGCCATCCTGAGCCTACGGGAAAAATATGGCATTGCTTTTCTGATTGCCTGCCAGTCAGGTTTCATCCTGCCACACCCTTAATTTGTTTACAAAGATGCTGGCGGGTTGTCATCGGCATTGCCGACCAGTACGCCGGAGATGCACCAGTAGCTGGAGCTGTTGGCGGCAGGATCACCTACCGGAATGGCCACTTTCAGCTGATGCGTTCCTGCCTTGAGATCACCCACATGAATATAGACCGGATAACTCACCGTGCCGGGACACCAGCCCGAACGGCTTAAGTCGGACGAGGAGAGTCCGTTCCCGAAATTACCCGAGGCAGGATTACGCTCCCTGTAACTACCACAATCTTCGCGCCATGGGGTGTAGGAAATGATGCGCTCTCCATTCAAAAAGATCTCATTCAGCTTCGGATTGAATTCATCTCCCCCACCCCAGCCTCCGTGACCGGTGGATATATAGCGGATATAACCATCCTTCAGATCTTTGTCGGTCTTGAAATTCACGGTCAGCGAGTCGTTCCGGAAGAGGTTTTCGGGGTAAGCCTGACCCGACATCTCCATGATGTTGACTGTGGCAAAGAGCGGATAAATTTCTTTCGCCCGGGTCTCCGATTGCGGGTAATACTTAATGTCGAGCGTCACATTGTGCCCATCGTGCACATAATTACCGATCCAGGCTCCCACCCACACTTCGCCCTTCAGCAAAGAGGCATAGTCAGTTATCTCCTGCTTGAAAAGCACCGAATCGGGCCAGTTATAATCGGCTACTTCAATGTGGTTATACCCGCGCACCCCGAATGAGGTATAGAAGCGCATCAACTCCAACGGGGGGAAATAGTCGTCGGTAACCACCATCCCCTGGTACGCCTTTCCTTCCTTGTCGTAGTATTGCGGTAAGCGTTCTTTGCCGTTTAGTAGACCATCAAAGAAGGAATGTTCCCGTCCGGTAGGGATGATGAATACCGACCCGGTACGATCGTAGGCATCTCCCTCGGAGTAATGAGACAACTCGGCAAAGATGACGTAACCTGCGTTCTCTTCGGGAAGCTTCACCTTCCTCATCAGAATGGAACCTTGGGCAAACCTGGTTACTTTGTCCGCCTCAAGTTGGGTTACTTTGGGAATATCGCGAAAATAAATGCTTTCGTGATCAAAGACATTCACCGCAATCACCCGGCTCTGTTGTATGCGATAGTTGAAGGCCGATGCTTTTAGTTCAGTTCCTTCAAGCGCGGGCTCCAATGAGGTCTTCTGATCGATGAGTTCCACCTCGTTAGCTACTGCCATGGGATTGCCGTTTCTCAACACCTTCAGCACGATGCCGTCGGGTATGGCTACACCCGGAAGCACAGAGCCCCGCATCCCCAGTTCAGTGGTGTACCAGATCTCCATGGTGTTGGTGTTGATCACCGTTTTTGCCTTCCGGCAGGTATATCCGGCAATCACTTCCGTTTCATCCAGTAGCTCAAGCCCCTGATTCAACGAAAAAGAACGAACCGTATAAATGGATTCATCTCCCCTCAGAAGAGCTGTTTTAATCTCTTTTCCGGCGTTGTAATCGAGATAAGTAGTCTGCAGAGGGGCATCGGCATCTCGCCTGTTGGATACAGTAGTAATACGTGCCATGTTTCCCGATATCTCCATCACGGTTCGAGGAACATCGCTGCGGCCTGACTCTCCCATTGGATAGGTAATCCGGATGGTTTGGTAATGACCTTTCCCATTTTTTCCCTTCAATTGCTGGTGGGTAACTTCTGTGGCTGATGCAGCCGACCCTATCAGGAACCCTGTCAATAACAACAATAACCCTGTTTTCATGCGATTCCTTTTTTTTAAATAAGTCATTTTCTATTCAGCAAATGTAGGAAAAGTTTCAACATTGTTCCATTTGTTCTTCTCTTTTCGAAGATCATAATGTTAAAATTATTAGTTTTTTCAAAATAGAGGGGATAATTAAAAGTGCCGATCGTCTTATTTGCAACAAAGGATCTTTGCATGGAAACAATCCTTTTAAATTACGAAAAACAACAACATGGAGCATAACAAGAATTATACTCATTTTACCGATCTGTTGAAAGACCAGGAATTCCTCCGATGGCAACTGCTGCCAGACGAGAAACTGAACGAATATTGGCATGCGTTTTTCGTGCAACATCCGGAACTGGAGAATGAACTTCAGAAGGCCATCGATTACCTGAAAAAAGAGGGCCTGAATAAAAACGACCTACAGAACAACGAACGTTCGGATCTTTTTGAGAGGATTCAAATGAGTGTAAATCAAAAGAGAAAGAGAAGAATGCGCCACGTGCTCTTGTATGCCTCCTCAGCGGCGGCGGTTGCCCTGTTGATTATCGGCATCACCCTGTTCAGGCCTGCTGTAAAACCTTTGAACGCTTCCCATGAAGAGCTTATTATCGGGGAGTTGTTGCATAACCAGGATATTCAGTTCATCACCAGCGGAGGGGCCATCTCCTTCGATCACGATGTGGAGGTAACGCTTGATGAGAAGGGAACCGTTGAGATCACACAGCGTGACAGCAACGTCACCCGATTGGATGTAAACCGTGAAGTGGTTAACTCGTTGATAGTTCCTTACGGAAAACGATCTACACTTACCCTGGCCGATGGTACCCGGGTATGGCTGAATTCAGGATCGGTACTGGAGTTTCCGGCACAATTTTCAGGAAAGAGCAGGGAGGTGAGACTTACCTCGGGAGAGATGTACGTGGAGGTGGCACACGACCAGAATAAGCCGTTCTACGTGCACACTCCCGATTTCAAGGTGAGGGTTTACGGTACCAAATTTAACCTCTCAAGTTATGAGGGTACCTCCCACTCGGTGGTGCTGGTTGAAGGAAGCGTGAGTGTGGTAACGGATGCGGCTGAAACGCTCCTGAAACCAAACGAACAACTCCTTATTTCGGAAGGAACCATTGAGCAGCAGAAGGTTGATGTAACCCGCTATACCAGTTGGAAAGACGGTTTTCTGCTGCTGGATAATACCCCCATGACAGAAGTATTGGAACAAGTGGGACGATATTATAACCTCTCTTTCAACTACGAACAGGATATGAACCTCAAAAAACGTACCTGTTCAGGGAAGATCTATCTCTCTGAAAATTTTGAGAACGTAATGACGACCATTGCACTTCTGAGTGCTACGAGATATGAAAAGGTAAACGACCGCATCTATATCGGCCATGAAACAGAATAAATATACATGCCTATGAGTAAATAAAATAACGTGTTGACAAAAAAGGAGTCGGATGATACTGCGAATATCATCCGACCGGGGTAATTTAATTTTCTTAGTCCAATAATAATTAAATTGAACAAAAATATGAATAAAAACACTATTGCGGATAAAATTCATCGCAATATATCTAAACAGACGGTAAGAATTATGAGAACGACCCTGTTTTTTCTACTTTGCAGCCTGATGTTCTCTCAGGCAGCGACCAGTTACTCTCAGGTTTTTGACTTCAACCTGAGATCCACTACCATCAGGGAGGTATGCAAAGAGATAGAACGAAAAAGCGACTATATCTTTGTTTTTTCGGATAACAGCGAAAAAATGATCAATAGGAAAATCGACCTGAAAGCAAAAAAGGAAAACGTGGCCGATTTGTTAGAAAGCGTGCTTTCCAACACGGGACTTGCATACAAGATACTGGACAAGCAGATCGTGATCTACACATCGAAGGAAGAGGCTGCTACAGCTACCTTGGTGCCGGCGACCCCTGTTGTTCAGCAACCTACAAGAAAAAAAATTTCCGGGAAAGTAACTGACAGCCAAGGAGAATCCATCATCGGGGCCAATGTGATAGAAATTGGCACCACGAACGGTACCGTGACAGACATAGATGGTAACTTCTCTTTAATGGTAGAGCAAAATGGCTCCATCAGAATATCCTATATAGGCTATTTGGAACAAACCATAGCTACAGCAGGAAATGCGCGATTCAATATTGTACTGCAGGAAGACACAAAATCCCTTGAGGAACTGGTAGTAATTGGCTACGGCACCCGTCAACGAAAAAGCATTACGGGTGCAGTAGATCAGGTTAATTCCGAGATGTTTGAAGACAGGCCGGTAAGCAATGCTGTGCAGGCTCTCCAGGGAGCATCAGCGAACCTGATCATTCAACAGAAGAACATGAACCCCAATGACAACAACCTCAGCATCAACATCAGGGGTGTCAGCACAATGGGGAACAACGATCCGTTGATTGTCATCGATGGGCTGATCTCCTCCTCCAATACACTCAATAGCATCAACCAGAACGACATTGAAAACGTGTCGGTACTGAAGGACGCAGGTAGTGCCGCAATCTATGGTTCACGATCTGCAAATGGGGTTATTCTGATCACCACAAAGAAAGGCTCTAAAATGAATAAACCGGTAGTCCGCTTGAGCGGCCTGCTGGGCTATCAGGATCCCGACATCCTGTATCAGCCTGTGGAAGGGTGGCAGAATGCCATGTATCGCAATCAGGCGAATGTGAATGCAGGAAGTGCACCGCTATACACACCGGCACAAATAAGAGATCTCTACGATCACCGGGGTGAAGAGTACTGGTATTTCAACAAAATCATGCAAAAAGGTTTACAGCAAAGTTATAACCTGAATATCTCAGGGGGCAGCGAAAACACCACTTATATGGTTTCTGCTGGTTACCTGAATCAGGAAAGCAACTTCGTAGGAGGATACGGCCTGGAAAGGTATAACTTCCGGTCCAATCTCACCACCGAGTACAATCGCTTTAAAATCACTTCGCTGATGGCCTATAACCGCCGAAACGAAAGAACCATTGCCGGAGGAACAGGTAACACCATCATCAACTCTTCGCGCATACCACCCTATTATTACTATCAGTTTGAGCAGGATGGAAAGTACCTGATCAACGATATTATCGGCGATGACAATACAATGGCGAAACTAAAAGAAGGTGGCTATGAAAACAAGGATGAAGACAACTTTATCGGCAGCCTGAACCTCGATTACAATCTGGGAGGCGGTCTGACAGCAAAAGGACTGGTGGGTATCGACCTGACGCAGCATCACCGCTTCAGGAGAGACATCATGGTACCCCTTTATGCAAGCAACAACCTGGAAACAGCAGTGGTGAACATTAACCCGAATAGACTGACCGAGGATTACAACAACAAACGATATACCCTCAGCACCCATTTCTTGCTGGATTATGAACGTACTTTCAACGAAGTACACCACGTAACAGGATTGCTGGGTACCTCCAATGAGTCTTATACCTACAAGGCCAGCCGCATGGCATGGAAATTTACGGATCCCGACCTGGGTCTGCCCACCACGGATGAGGCTGAACAGGATACAGGCAATTTCACCTCCAACGGCGCCGAGGGAGGCAATCCCGCTACCGATCAGACCAGCATCACCTCCCTCTTCGGACGTTTCGGATATAGCTACATGGACAGATACTACGGGGATGTTTCATTCCGTTACGACGGTTCATCGAAGTTTGCCAAAGAAAACCGATGGGGTTTCTTCCCTTCTTTCTCCGGTGCGTGGAGAATGTCGGAAGAGTATTTCATGGAATCATACCGCGATCGGATCGGTGACCTGAAACTGAGAGCTTCGTATGGTGTACTAGGAAACCAGAACGTGGCCAACTACTCCTACCAGACAGTTTATCAGATGTATACCAACACCTACGTCTTCAACAACGAAGCCGTACCCGGAACAGGGTTCACCTATGGCAATCCCAATCTGACCTGGGAAAAATCGGGAAACTTGAACATAGGTCTGGATGCAGGTTTTCTCAACAACAACCTCTTCGTGTCGCTCGATTATTTCAACAAACGTACCTGGGATATTTTGTTGGCACCGGAAGTATCTACCGTTTTTGGCAGCTCTGCAGCTAATGAGAACGCAGGGGAGATGAGGAACCAGGGATGGGAGGCTACCCTCACCTACCGCTTACGTTCCGGAGATTTCAATCACCAGTTTAACCTCAACTTCTCAGACTCGAAAAACAAAATCACCGACTTTGGGGGCAAGGAGAGGATCGACCAAAGCGACCAGATGTATAAACTGATTCGGGAAGGGGAAGCCCTGGGATCCTATTTCGGATATAAAACTGATGGCTATTTCCAGAGTCTCGATGAAATCGCCGAAAGTGCACTACCTGTAGGTGCGATTGTACAGCCCGGAGACGTGAAATATGTGGATCAGAACAACGACAATGTGATCGACGAGAAAGACCGTGTGGTTTTGGGTAACGCTTTTCCGCGATACACCTTCGGGTTTAATTACGACCTGCAATACAAAGACTTCGATTTCAGCATCATGCTTCAGGGGGTTGGCAAAAGAGACATGTACATACGCGGAGAACTGATTGAACCATTCCACTCCAACTACTCCTACGCGATTTATCAACACCAGCTCGATTTCTGGACACCCACCAATCCCGACGCCCGCTGGCCGAGGCTGGTTGCTCCTAGCTCTCCTTCAAGCAGTAACAACTGGGGCAGATCGGGTACCGACATCTACCTGCTGGATGGAGCCTATTTGCGAGTAAAAAACGTACAACTGGGATATACCTTGCCTAAGCATCTCACCAGTAAAATCGGTGTGCAGAAGTTACGCATCAGCGCCAATGCACAGAATCCGTTGACACTGACCAGAAATTCATTCATCGATCCCGAGTCATCCGAGTTTGGCAACAACATGGGCGGTATTGGCGGCGTGAATGCCAACAGTGCGCGCAATTATCCGACACTGGTTTATTACGGGATGGGCTTAGATATTGAATTTTAAAAGATTATCCTCTATGAAAACAAAAATCAACCAATATATCACAACCGTTTTGGTCGTACTAGTATCACTTTCCGCTTGCAACGAGCTGGATCTGGCACCGACCAACAAATTCACCGACGCCAACTACTGGACCTCTACCGATAAAGCAGCGGCCGTACTCAACATGGCCTACAGCCAGATGTTTGGAGCCAACTACTTCTTTGCCAACGAACGACTGACCGACAACCTCTACGAGGGCAGGGGCAACTCCGATGAAAAGATCATTACTTCGGGGCAGGCGGATGCAGCACTGGGACGTTTTGCCAATGAGTGGAAGAGTTGCTATGAAGGAATCAAGACCTGCCATATTTTTCTCGACAACGTGGATCTGGTGCCCGACATGGACCCTGCAATCAAAGAACGAATGATCGCTGAAGTCCGTTTTATCCGTGCATCGTTGTTTTTCCGTTTGGCCAATCATTACGGCGATGTACCTTTCTTCGACTATAACATCACACTGCAGGAGGCGAACAACGTGGAGCGTACACCCAAAACCGAAGTGATTGGTTTTGTAAGAGATGAGTTGAATGCCATTGTCAGTCAGCTTCCCCAAAAAGGAACGTATGCCGATGAAGACCAGGGAAGAATCACGCAAGGTGCCGTGATGACCCTGCT
>DHTF01000083.1:0-18831 GCA_002411515.1 Proteiniphilum sp. UBA5267
TTTATCTCTGAAGTCGCTCCCCCAGGCTTCTCTAGCAGCCTGCAGCAGATTGAGCGTCCCGATCACGTTGGTCCTGGCGAAGGAAAAGGGGTCGGTGATTGAACGGTCCACATGGCTCTCTGCAGCCAGGTGGATTACGCTGTCTATCTTCAGTGAGTTGAATATGCCCTTCATGGCATCGTAATCACAGATATCTGCCTTCACAAACCGGTAATTGGGTTTTCCTTCCAGATCCTTCAGATTGGCCAAATTGCCGGCATAAGTCAGCTTATCAAGATTGATAATCTCGTCTTCTGGGTATTTATTTACAAATAGCCGCACTACGTGCGAGCCGATAAAACCTGCACCTCCTGTAATTAATATATGTCGCATAAAAAAGGATTATTATTGTCTTTATTTGATAAAATGATATCACTTGGGGAAAGCTGCCAGTCGATGTGAAGCGCGGGATCGTTCCAACGTATCGCACCCTCGTGCGTGGGAGTATAGTAGTTATCGCATTTATACTGAAAGATCGCTTCGTCGCTCAACACCACATATCCGTGGGCAAAACCACGGGGTATAAAAAGTTGGGTTTTGTTTTCTTCTGACAGTTCTACCGCAAGGTGACTTCCAAATGTGGGTGAATCTTTCCGGATATCCACAGCTACATCGAGCACGCGTCCCTTAACCACCCGCACCAGCTTCGCCTGAGCAAAGGGAGGCTTTTGAAAATGAAGTCCCCGTAGCACACCATATCGTGATCTGCTTTCGTTATCTTGCACAAAAACTGTGTTACCCACCTTCTCCTCGAAAGCTTTCAAAGAAAATGTTTCAAAAAAATAGCCTCGTTCATCCTCGAAAACGCGGGGTTGAATCATCAGCAACCCTGCAATCGCTGTTTGAATTACTTCCATATGCTGTTGTCACTCTTTCCTGTACTTTTCAGTACCCATTTACTCTTTCTGGTTTAAACGGCTTCCTGTCATCCTAAAAATGGCTATCTGATTCAATCAATCTCAACAGATACGCACCATACTGATTATTTTTCATCGGCAAGGCTATTCTCCTGATATCTTCTACGGTGATCCATCCGTTGTGCCAGGCTATCTCCTCAAGACATGAAATTTTGAGCCCTTGTCGTTTTTCCAGCACTTCAATGAATGTGGAAGCTTCCGAAAGCGAATCATGCGTGCCAGTATCCAGCCAGGCAAAGCCCCTTCCAAATCGTTGTATCTGCAGTTTCCCTTCTCGCAGGAATGTTTGGTTCACCGAAGTAATCTCCAATTCTCCCCGTGCAGATGGCTTAATCTTTTTTGCGATCTCCACCACCTTATTGGGATAAAAGTACAATCCTGTCACCGCCCAATTCGATTTTGGCGCCACAGGCTTTTCTTCAATACCCAGGACCTGTCCCGATTCATCGAATTCAGCCACGCCATAGCGTTCAGGGTCGTTCACATAATATCCGAATACGGTTGCCAACTCTTTATTTTCTGCATCTTCAACCGCTTTTTTCAGCATAGCCGGAAAGCCGTTTCCATAAAAGATGTTGTCTCCCAACACAAGACAAGCAGCCTCTTTCCCGATAAAACCTTCCCCTATGATGAAAGCCTGCGCAAGTCCATCGGGCGAGGGTTGTTCAGCGTAGGAGAATTGTACACCATAGTCCGCTCCATCACCCAGTAGCCGCCTAAAGCCAGGCAGGTCATCCGGCGTTGAGATAATGAGGATATCCCTGATACCTGCAAGCATCAGTGCTGAAATAGGGTAATAAACCATTGGCTTATCAAAGACGGGGAGCATTTGTTTGGAGACTCCCTTGGTAATTGGATACAATCTTGTTCCGGAGCCACCTGCAAGTACGATTCCTTTCATAATTAAATCATTTTATGTTCGTGGGCTGACGAAGTTATTTATTTGCTGTGCTCATCTGGTTGCACATTGTATGTGATTCACTGCACGCGTGATTTTTACCGCATCAGATCGGGGCGGAGACGTTTTGTACGTTCCACCGCCTGCTCGTACCGCCATTCCGCTATCTTCCTTTCATGACCCGAAAGAAGCACCTCCGGCACCTTCCAGCCCTTGTATTCTGCCGGACGGGTATACACAGGCGGTGCAAGCAATCCGTCCTGAAACGAGTCGGAGAGTGCCGATTGTTCATCACCAATGGCACCGGGAATTACCCTGACCACGGCGTCGGCAATCATGGCGGCGACCAGTTCCCCCCCGGTGAGGACAAAATCACCAATAGAGATCTCCCGGGTAATCAGATGTTCTCTCACCCGGTAATCAATTCCTTTATAGTGTCCGCAAAGGATGATGATATGCTGTTTCAGGGAAAGCTCATTGGCAACACTTTGGGTGAACTGCTCACCGTCGGGCGAAGTAAAAATCACTTCATCGTAATGGCGTTGCGACTTCAGATAAGAAATGACACGGTCAATCGGCTCAATTTGCATCACCATGCCTGCTTCCCCTCCAAAGGGATAATCATCAATTCTTTTGTGTTTGTCGAACGTATAATCACGCAGGTTGTGCAGGCCAAATTCCACCAGTCCCTTCTCCTGTGCCCGTTTCAAAATACTCGTATGGAGGGCACCCTCGATCATCTCGGGTAATACTGTAATAATATCAATTCTCATCCTTCGTAACTCTCGGCTTCATTTTTCAGATTAAACCCCATATGATTGCGTTTCCTTTCCATCTCTATTCTCTCCAAAAATAGCAGAAAAAAACATGAACTCAAAATCATTTTGCAGCCGGGGTGGAGGTACTTTCCTGTGTATTGCTCTCACCCTGCATCACATCTTCGTTGCTGATGCTGCGCTGCACCCTCTTCATGGAAGTTTTCAAATCGCCAAACCGGTATGTAACGCTCAACCTGAAATTTCGCACAGGGTTCATAAATTCATTCTTCTGGGTAAAGCCGACACCCGTAGTGGTTGAGGTAGATGCCATGAACCTGGAAAAAAGATTCTGGACATTAAATGACAAATCCAGTTTTTTATTCAGGAGGCTTTTCTGCAAGCTGAATGAATAAAAGTAGAATGCCGACTGTTCGGTCTGTAACTGCACACGGTTCATGAATAAACCGCCATTGGCGCCCACTCTGAAATCTTTGGGAAAGGTGAAGGTAAGCCCACCAAACGCACGTCCGGAAAAACCGTTGTTGCGTAATGCACTGTCTTCCGTGCTTTGGATATCGGTGTAATTGATGCCTCCGTTGAGGTAGGTGCGGATCATCTGAGTAGGTGTCCAGCTCACATAGATGTTGGCACCGAAAGTCTGGTTGCGCCCGATATTGGCATAGGTATTATGAGTCACGCCATCCTTCACAAAGCTGTAACCGGTCACTGCATTTCTGGCGTACGCATAGCTCAGCGTGGCATTGTAGTTCAACTTTTGTGAGAAAGAGCCGTAGTTGATGTTGAAGTTGTGTTGCTGTTCTGCATCAAGATAACGGTTACCATAACTGATATTGTTGGGATCCACATCGTTGACATAAGGATTGAGGTACCATATTCCGGGACGGGAAATACGCATATTGTAGCCCCCACGCAACGTACGTGTCATTCCCAACTGATAGGAGAGTGTCACAGAGGGAACCAGATCGAAGAAATCTGTTCGCACCACGGTATTCGAGTCAGTGCTCATAAAGTGCACCTCCTGCTTTGTATTTTCACCACGCAGTCCCAGCTTCATCCCTACTTTACCCGCTTTATAACTGTATCCGGCATAACCAGAGGTGATGTTCTGGGTGTGATCGAGGTCGTTTTTTCGTTCCGTATCTGGTTTCCAAGTGTTGTCAGTCACATCGAAAAAGGTGTGGTCGGCCCTGCTTGAGTTATCCCTGAAAATATACTTCAATCCCGCTTCCAGACTATGCTTTTCATTCAGCGGATTCACATAATCAACCTGACCGGTATGCTCTCTTCCACCTGCATCATTGGCACTTTTGTTCCGATAACCGTCGGGATAATAAAATGACCCGGTCACCTCATCGTATGCACTTTCGTATTCGCTGTCGTTTGGGTTACTCTCGAAGCGGTAGGAGGCAGTGAGCATCTCTCCCTTCTTTTTGAAACTACGCTGGTAGTCGGCAGAAAGGTTCATTCCTCCAAACTGGCTTATACTCTCACTGCGTGTATTGTAAGAATATGGGCGGGCCCCCACAGAGCGAGCTTCCTGAAGGTTGAGCGACGTAAATTCTCCCCCGAAATGAGAAGCCGAAAGGTTGAAGAGATTCAGTGTGTCGGGTTCATAACTCATGGATCCATTGAGAAAAAGGCCACCACCATCACTTTTGTTGGTACCATCAAGGGTAAGCGTATTAATCGGGTTGGGAGCCGTGTCTTCACGTCGGAAGTTGGATTCTGACTCTGGTCGGGCATGATGAAAGTATCCTGCGTTACCGGTAAAACCAAACTTCCCATATTTTGTAGCCAGGTAAGCGTTGCCGCCATACCCCCCAAAGTCATCGGCATTGGCTCCCACTGAACCAGAATAACCATCATCGGCCCGTTTGTCTGTCACAATGTTGATAATGCCGCCTATTCCTTCAGCATCGTATTTTGCTCCGGGATCGGTGATCACCTCCACATCCTTCACACTGTTCGCTGGCATGCTTTTCAGTACCTGTGACGGATTACCGGAAATCATATTCGAAGGCTTTCCATTGAGGTAAATCTTAAAATTTGATGACCCTTTCAGCTGTATTTCATCTTCACCATCCACGGTTATCAGTGGCACCTTCCGAAGCAGGTCGAGCACGTTGGAGGTGGATGACTCGGGGTCGTCTTTGGCGCTGTAGGTAAGTTTATCGATCTCCACTTTCACCAACGGCCGCTGGGCGGTGACCTTTACCTCGTCCAGTTCGGTAGCACCTTCGCTCATTGCGATAGATCCCAGTTCAAGCGGATTCACAGATTCCGTGGTCTCAATTTTTTTTGTCAGATCGTCCATGCCAACAAAATGAAAAAGAAAGATATACTTACCGGGTGACAACGTCGTAGAGAATGTACCATCCTCGCGGGTGGCAAATTTTTTAATGTTATTCTCCGGAGAGGCTTCAAGCGAAACCGAAATCGTGGCAAATGGAAGCGGCTTTTGATCGGATGCCGAAATCAGTTTGCCGCCCACTGTTACATTTTTAGCTGTCATACTGAGAGTTAACAACAAAAAGAACAAAATTGATGCTTGTTTCATTGAGGTTTTAAATAAAATATATGCATTGAAAAGTTAAAAGTAGAAATAAAAAATCGCTCGATGGAGAAAGAACCAAACGATTACATTTTTTTAACTGAAAAGGAAGTTATTGGGTCTTCAAGCGCCCATTTTTTTTGAGCGCCTGATCCAGTATCCATTGTATTTGTCCATTTACACTGCGAAACTCATCGGCAGCCCATTTTTCAATGGCATCCATTGTCTCCGTGTCGAGCCGCAGCGCAAAATTTTTGGTTATCTTCTCTTTCTTCGCCATGGTTGGTTCATTTCAGCTTGTTTTGCCAAGTTTAATCAACACCCTGTTCAGTTCATCAGGTTGTTGTGTTCCGATCAATATCTTTTTACCGTTTTTCAATTCAATCTGTAATCCGGTTTTTCCGCCTATCGTGTAAGCGATGCTTCGGTTGAAATGCACTGTTTTACCTGTAAAGTGCCATCTTGACATCCGCATTCCCCGACCGCCATACTCACGAATAGGGTGATAATGTCTAACGTAAATACGACTGATGTTGTTCCAGGCATAAAACTGATATCTGAAATGGTAGGGTGAATACCTGAAAAAGACACCTTCGTTGTTGATATAGGTTAGAAGATTTCCTGAAAGAATCAACGAAGAGATTAAAAACATAGCAGCAGCTGTAATGATAAGGCCTACATCGCTCATTGGGTTTTGCCCAACAGGCCGCCCAAATCCGATTTGCACGATACAGCCAATGATAAAAAGAAGGTTTAAAACGGTCATCACCAGCCATGTCAACCACTTTTCTCGCTGCTTCTCGTAATAATATACACCCACATTTCTCATGTGCTTACCTTTTTTATTACATCTTATTGATAAAGGGACCCTGTATTCAACACGGGCTGTGCCGACTCGTCGGCGCAGAGTACCACCAGCAGATTACTCACCATGGCCGCTTTCTTATCACTATCGAGGTCCACAATATTTTCGTCCTCGATCTTTTCAAGTGCCATTTTCACCATGGTCACAGCACCCTCCACAATCTTTTCCCGCGCCGAGATGATTGCTTCGGCCTGCTGGCGTCGCAACATTACCGCAGCAATTTCCGGTGCATACGCCAGATAATTGATGCGTGCCTCCACAATTTCAATACCAGCCATATCGAGGCGGTCATTCAATTCAAGAAGCATATTCTCATTGATCTCTTCACCTCCGGAACGCAGTGTAATTTCCTGATCAGAAACGACATTGTTGTCATAGGCATATTGCCCTGCAACCTGCCGTAGAGCGGCATCACTCTGTACAGCCACAAAATTTTCAAAAGCACCCATCTGCTTACTTACCAGGTTTACCACAGATCCGGGAGCACCGGTTGCCGCAGCCATGGTTTGTGCGTCTATTTCAAACATCGCCTTGTAAGTATCCTTAAGTTTCCAGACCAATACCAGGCCTATCAACACAGGATTCCCCACTTTATCGTTCACCTTAATAGGCTCCACATTCAAGTTACGGGCGCGCATCGATAATTTTTTTCTGGTGATAAAAGGGTTAACCCAAAAGAATCCAGTCTCCTTGAGCACCCCTTTGTACTTACCGAAAAAAATCATCACAATCGCTTCATTCGGCTCCAGTTTAGTGAATCCAACCAACAAAATAATCAAAAAAACGATCAAGGCTGAGCCTGCCACAATCCCCCAAACTCCAAGGAAGAAAAGCCATACATCTACAGCGAGTAAGGCAAAAATCAGAAACAACATTGCAAAGCCATTGGCTTTAAAACCTTTAAAATTGAATTCTTTTGTCTCCATAAAGTAATATTCATTATGATATTGTTTTGATATCATAAATGTATTACATTTTTTTTAATCTGCAAAATATTTGCTGTTTTTTTTAATATTGTTTGGTTCTTCTGCAAATCAATCAGATCCTTTGTAATTAAATTTTAAGGCATCCCATCTTTTGCCTATTTTTGCAAAAAAAACATGATATATATCCTGCTCTGCCTCGCGGCAGGTATTGCGGTAGGCTATTTGGCAAGGAAACGCACCGCTGTAAAATATACCGGTTCATTGTTAAGCGTGACGATCATGCTTTTGCTCTTTTTCTTGGGTCTCTCTGTCGGCAGCAATGAACAGGTAGTACAAAATTTTACGGCTATTGGTCTGGACGCATTCCTTATTACCGTTGGCGGTACATTGGGAAGTTTGTTCTGTGCAAAATGGGTACACAAGAAGTTTTTTTAAGTCAGATGAAACAATCTTTTGTATACCTCTTGCTCTTTGTTATTGGCGTTACAGTGGCACTATCGGGGATTGTGCCGGAAGTGCTTCTCAACAAAAATATCGCAACCTGGGTACTTTACACATTGCTCTTCCTGGTGGGTATACAAATTGGAGCCGGGAAGAACTTATTTACGGCACTCAAACGTTTCGGCTGGAAGGTGCTGATGATACCGCTGGCGACCACAGTGGGCACTTTTGCGGGCGTTGCTCTGTTGAGTCTGATCATACCGGGGCGGAGTCTGACTGATTGTCTGAGTGTGGGAGCCGGTTTTGCTTACTATTCGCTGTCGAGCATACTCATCACTGAATTCAGGGGGGCTGAATTGGGTACAGTGGCTTTATTGGCCAATATTATGCGAGAGTTCAGCGTGCTTATCCTTGCCCCCTGGATGGTAAAACATTTCGGTAAACTGGGACCCATTTCGGCAGGAGGAGCTACCACCATGGACACGACCCTGCCAGTGATCACAAAATATGCCGGCCCGGAGTTCGTGGTCATCGCTTTATTTCATGGGATGATCATAGATTTTACCGTGCCACTGTGGGTAAGCTTGTTTCTCAGCTTATGAGGTGAAAAAGTAAACAAACTGCTTTTTGAAACGTTAGACAGAAAGCTGATTGTATTCACACAATAGAATTTACGTGTTGCATTTGTAAACAATCCTCTCAATATATAAGATTTTGCCACAGAAAGTCCTCCTGATTACGCTCCCCCTCTTATTCCTCACAGCTTATATTTACACGGCAGTAAGGTTACATAGGATGCTGCCCCACACGACGGGGCTTCGGATTATATTAATCATCCTGTTTATATTGGGAATTGCGGGCATGATCCTGTTCTTTGTTGCTGGCGAGAAAATAACGTTGGCTGTTTCTCGAGGTCTCTACCTGTTCAGCACCTCCTGGCTAATTGCCTTCTTTTACCTGTTTATTTCTGTCATGATCATCGATATTTTCCGGTTGTTAAATGGTGCTTTTCACCTTATCGACAAGGAGACGATGCACGCCACTTTCAGGAATAACATCGCCACGTCGGCCACAATTTTTGGATTGGTGGCGCTGTTGTTGCTGCTTGGAAACATGCGCTACCACCGTAAAAAAAGAGAACCGATAGAGATTATAACCCATAAGATAGAAAAGCCTGTACGGATTGTAGGCATCAGCGATCTACATATAGGATACACCATTTCAGCCAGGGAGGTTGCAAAATGGGTGGAGCTGATCAACTCGGAGAAACCCGATATGGTGATCATTGCTGGCGACATCATAGACAACCATTTGCGGGTGGTCATGAAGGATTCCGTGGAAGCGGTTCTGCAGCAAATCGATGCCCCCATGGGCGTTTACTCCTGCACCGGCAACCACGATTTGATGTTTGCCATGAAAGAGGATGCAGGGTTTTACAAGCGCTCGGGAATCACCCTCTTGCGCGATTCCTCATTTAGCCTCGACGGAATCACCCTTATTGGGCGTGACGACCATACCAACAGGAAAAGACAACCACTGCATGACATCATGAAACAGACAGATCGATCAAGCTTCACCCTGTTGCTGGATCACCAACCGCTTCATCTAGACGAAACGGTAAAAAATGAGATCGATTTTCAATTCTCGGGACATACGCACCGTGGACAGGTTTTTCCCGCATCACTGATCGCAGACGGACTATTTGAGCTCTCTCATGGCTACATGCAGAAGGGAAATACACATTTTTATGTGTCGAGTGGAATCGGGATATGGGGAGGAAAATTCCGAATCGGCACCAGGTCGGAATATCTGGTATTGGATCTAAAACCTGCAAAGTAAGTTATATGCGCGCACTGATCAATGCTTTTATAGTTCACGTTACACTCAACGTTCTGGTCTTCCTGAAAGGATGGTATACGTTTGATGAAAAAAAATGGGCACGCATCCTACTGGCTGTAATTTTCGGAACGGAGCTGGTTGTTTATTCTTTCGGATTGATTTTTTATCATACCATTCCCGATACCATCACCCAGTTTATCCGAGTGATGGGTACCAGTTGGATGCTTTTTCTACTTTATGCGGGTGGATTGTGGTTGATCATCGATCTGACTTATATTATCTCAAGAAGAATACAACGAAGGTCGTGGCGTTTCAAAGATCAGTCCCGAAATTACAGAATTATCACTTTTCTGCTGCCTGTCGTGGTGGTTTCTGGCGTGATGACCCACGGTCATTACAAGTTCCTACACCCGGTGGTGCAGCAGGTACACATGACTGTGCACAAGCAGGCAGGTGATATTGATTCGCTGCGTATTGCCATGGTGGGCGACCTTCACATGGGATGGATGATAAACAGGAAACACACAAAGCGGTTTGTCGATCTAATCATGGCCCAAAAACCCGATCTGATTCTCTTTGTTGGTGACATCCTCGACGCTCAAATTGAGCCGATTCTTGCAGAAAGGATGGAGGAAGAGTTGTCGCGCTTGAGTGCTCCTCTGGGTGTCTACTCCTGCACTGGCAATCATGAATACCGGTATGAAGCAGAAAATAAAATCCGGCTATTGAATGAGGTAGGGATTACCATGTTGCGCGATTCTGCTGTACTGATTGACAGCGCTTTTTATGTGGTGGGGCGTGAGGACAAGATCATTCTCAACCGACTATCTACCGAAGATCTTTTTGCCAGTCAGGGGGTTGATCTCACCAAGCCTGTAATCGTACTGAACCATACACCCGATAATCTAGACGAAGAAGTGAGGGCGGGTGCCGATATTGCGTTCTACGGACATACACACCACGGACAGGCATTCCCGGGTAACATTGCCACGGAGATCATTTTTGAAGTGGCGCACGGCTACAAGAAAAAGAGCAATACACACATATATGTCACCTCAGGAATCGGGCTTGTAGGGCCGCAATATCGCATTGGCACCGTATCGGAGATGGTGATGGTGACAGTAAAATTTGAATAGTTAAAAAAGAGAATTCCTTTTTCAGAGGTAATCAACTACTTTTTCCAATTGTACAGAGTGAGAGCCTTTCAACAATATATAATGGCCGGTGACCGGCTCTGCATTTAACGATTCGATCAGTGCCTCCACATTCTCAAAAAAACGATGGGATGTATTAAACTTCCTGAATGCACTGCCTACCAGATATACCCTATCATAGGATTGTTGCTCCAGGAAATGCAACATTTTCTGATGTTCCGCATCGCTTGATTCACCCAGCTCCTTCATTTCACCCAGTATTACCATTTTTGGCAAAGAGGAGGGAATGGAAGTAAAAAAATCAAGCGAGGCTTTCATGCTAGTAGGATTGGCATTGTAGGCATCGATGATCAAGTCGTTTTGCTCGGTACGTTTGAACTGGGAACGGTGGTTACGCGGTTCATATTCTTCGAGAGCAGCACTGATCCGTTCTGCATTGATCCCAAAAAACTTAGATACCGCCACGGCCGCTATCGCGTTGTCGAAATTAAACTCGCCCACCAGGTTGGTTTTCACCCGATAGGAGCTATCGAAGAAGCTCCAGTCGAATTCCAGAAATGGCGTCGCGTCGGCAATAGCACCGGATGCAAAAAGGGAAGGATCGTTCTTCCCATATAAGATGCGATCCATTTCTTCAGAGAGTTCATACAATATAGGGTTGTCTTTGTTCACAAAAACCTTCCCTTCATGAGCACGTATAAAATCATACAATTCCCCTTTGGTTTTGACCACGTTCTCAAACGAGCCAAAACCCTCCAGGTGTGCTTTGCCTACATTTGTGATAAGACCATAGTTAGGCTCTGCAATCTCACACAATTCACGAATGTCTCCAGGATGGTTAGCACCCATTTCAATAACCCCTATTTCGTGTGATTTATTCATCGACAACAACGTGAGGGGTACACCGATGTGATTGTTGAAATTACCTTGAGTATAAGCCACTTTGAATTCACGAGACAGAGCTATGGCAATGAGCTCTTTCGTGGTAGTCTTGCCATTTGTTCCAGTAATACCGATAATGGGGATTTTCAACTTACGGCGGTGATAGTTGGCCAGCTTCTGCAATGCGGTCAATACGTTGTCCACAACAATGATACGTTCATCAACAGACTCATGCTCCGGTCGTTCATCCACCACGGCATATGCGCAACCGGCTTCCAACGCTTTATCTGCAAAAAGGTTACCGTTGAACCGCTCTCCCTTCAGAGCGAAAAAGATTGAGTCTTTGGAACACATGCGTGAGTCGGTTGTCACGGAAGGGTATTTTCGGAAAAGCGCATAAAGATCTGCTGTCTCCATATTGGATATGCTTTATAGTTTATCTCTTGTCCACAAATGACCCGTCACAGACCCAGCTTTTGTGCGATTGTAGCAGGAATGGCCTCCTTGTGCAGCACAACGCTCAAGGTTTTGTATCGTACAAAAGGATCAGAAGCATACCAAAGGCCTTTATATGAACCGGTTTCTCCCCACGAATTTTTAACCATATAGAATTTGTTCCCCTGCTGATCTTTTGCAATACCGTAGATCTGCATGCCATGGTCATCGGTCGTAGCATAGCTGTCGAAGGCCGACTGGCGCATCTCTTGTGTAATTTTCTTTTCTGCGAGTACTTCAGTCCCGATCCGCATCCTGAGATTGGCTTCTCGTTCGCGACTGGATAGTCCCAACCAACGAGTTTGATCCGATCCTGCATTCTCCGTTGCCTTCTCATCGGGCACAATGGCAATTCCTTCGCGAGAGAATCCTGTTTCACTCACATCGGAAGCCCAGGCAATGGTATATCCCTGCATAATGGCATGTTCTATCACCTCCATCAACTCCTCCATAGGAAGATTATAAGATTGCGCCCAGCGCCAGTTATCGGGCACCTCGAGGACGAAAGATTCGTAAAAAGGGTGATGAGAGAATGAGGAAAGGGAGATATAATCATTCTGATTCAATTCCAAAAAGGCAGCAAATGACTGCGGGGTAAAGGTTTTACCTTCGTAGGTGAAAGTATCAGGCACATTGCCTAGATAGGTATCCAGCACACCCGAGAAGCCTTTATGCCAGACTGGTGTGAGTGCTCGGACCCCAATAATACCATCCATATATTCTTTCAATACCTTGTCGAGTTCATCATGTTCGTGTCTGTCGGTTCCGTAATGAAGTCCGGGGTAAGCCTCCTCGGGTATGATTCCGTAAGCATTGATGGTCTCCACAACATCGGCAAAGGAACCGCCGCCAGCAAAATTCAGACTGCCATGAAGTCGGGCATACTTAAGTGCTTTCTCTTCGTAGTTCCGCCGCACGATATACATTTCAGACAGGTCAAATGTTCCTTTTTCCATGCGGATGAGCTCCGACTCGAGCAAACCCACACCCGAGAAGCTCCAGCAGGTACCCGAGCTAGCTTGATTTTTTACAGGGGTAATCGGATTTTCTCTGATTACCTTGAATTCATACGCAGTTTGTGACAGGAGGGTTCCAAAGGATATTAGCCACACAAAAAAAAGAAAAAAACTTTTCATTCGATATGCATTGTTGTTATCAGTTGTTATGTTTTTACATTTACTTCCCAATTTCAGATGTTACTGCCTTCGGGTGAAACTCAAAAAAAAATGATTTTTCACTCACTTACTGCAGACACTTGATGTTAATACGCAACTAAAATAACCGCGTTAGCCTATTCTACATGAAGAAGTATGTGGTTTAGACCTACACAAAGATAGTATTTTTTGAGAGATTTACAATGATGGATAACATTCTCCTGTTCCTCCGAATATGGAAATAACATCACCGGTCTTGGTTGATGAATCATTTTCGGTTATCTTTGATTGTTCATTTTCAGGAATCAGCTGCGTGGTGATGACAGCTATCACCATGACCAGTGCACCTGTCATCTCGCACTATTTACCACAAACGATGTACAGACACTCAGAAGACTATTGAATAACAATATCTGAAACAACAGAATGGATTACAGGGATACCGTGTTTCTTGCGGTCGCTGAGCAGCTAAGTTTTTCGAAGGCAGCAGAGAACATGCATATCAGCCAGCCAGCAGTCTCCAGGCACATCAAAGAGCTAGAGCAACGTTACGATGCCAGTCTCTTTGAACGGAAAGGCAACCGCATCTATCTCACCGGGGCTGGGGAAAAGGTGTATCATGCACTCAAGGAGATCGCACAGCACTACCGCCATCTCGATTTTGAAATGGGTGAACTGCACAATGCGCAATCAGGTGAAATCATCATTGGCGCCAGCTCCACCATCGCCCAGTATGTGATTCCCAGGGTGATGGCTTCTTTTCACAAACGCTATCCACACATTGAGCTGCACCTGAAGAACGGTAATTCGTTCGAGATGGAACAACAACTGCTTGACAACCGAATCGATGTAGCGCTGGTTGAAAACCTCTCCGTACACGGAGGGATCCGCTACCATGATTTCCTACACGACGAGTTGATTGTGGTCACAGGCCAAAACAGTCCTTATGCGGGACGGGTAACAATAGATAAAGAAGATCTGCTGCATATGCCACTGGCATTGCGGGAAGAGGGTTCTGGAACCCTGGAGGTGATCAGAAAATTCTTCACACAACATAAGATTCGTTTTGAAGATATCAATACGTCCATTCACCTGGGCAGCACCGAGTCGATCAAGAACTTCCTGCTCGATTTTAACGGCCTGGCTATTATTTCAGAAAAAGCAGTTCAAAACGAGTTATACCTGAAAACACTTGTCAAGCTTCAGGTAACTGGCATTACTTTCCCCCGCGAATTTCGAATTGCACACAAGGTCGGGCACAAAAGCAGGCAAACTGACCTGTTTGTGGAGTATCTGCTGAATTACCCATTATGAAAAATACAATGCGATGGCATCACCGGTTATGCTACAACCATCTCATTATAACTTTATGTTATTTTCTATAACAATTAATCATTTGACATTGTTATATCTATGCGCTATTTTTGTACCCAAAAAGCATGGAAGAAATCAAAACTACAAGCAAAATTCACCTGTCAAGTCGAAAAGAAATCCTACACAACCGGCTATACGCCGTGCTAATATTTCTCTGTTTTTTACCGTTTATGTCTCCGGCGATTGCACTCTTTGCCGGATTGCTATTCTCTCTGCTCGGCATTAGGCACGCCTCGTTTCATCGCTATACCTCACCGGTCCTGCAGCTTTCCATCGTGCTGATGGGTTTCGGCATGAGCCTGAGTGAAGTGATCATCGCCTCAAGAACAGGTTTTGTGGCCACGGCTATCTCTGTTGTTTCCGTGATGATCATGGGTATTCTGTTGGGGAAACTCTTCAAAGTTGAGAAAAAAATCGCGCTGCTGATCGCAACAGGTACAGCCATCTGCGGTGGGAGCGCCATCGCAGCTGTAGCTCCGATCCTGCAGAGCAAGAGCTACCAGAGTTCATTCGCGCTGATTGTCGTCTTCGTACTGAACGCCGTCGCACTCTTTCTCTTCCCGTTTGTAGGCAGAAAGCTGGGACTGAGCCAGGAGCTGTTCGGTAACTGGGCAGCCATCGCGATACATGATACTAGTTCTGTAGTGGGTGCCGGGGCTGAATATGGAGATAAGGCATTGCAGGTGGCCACCACGGTTAAATTAATCCGCGCGTTGTGGATCATTCCGCTTTCACTGGTGATTGCCTTTTTCCAGAAAAACGAACAGAGAAATTCGATCAAGTTTCCCTGGTTTATTCTCTTTTTCCTTTTTGCCATTCTCTTTGCCAATTTTTTCCCTGAGCTGCATAGCAGTTTCGATCATTTCAGTTGGCTGGGCAAAAGGGGAATGGTGATTGCGCTCTTCCTGATCGGATCGAACATTACCCTGGCTGAAATCAAAAAGTCCGGGCCCCGCAGTTTTGCCCTTGGCATCACCCTATGGGTGGCAACAGCTGTTGGTTCTCTATTTTTTCTGATGCAGTAGATATCTTTGCAGCAAAAAAAAACTATCTTTGCAGCAAGAGACAACAACTAAAATGGACGACCTCACCCCCAAGAAGAAAAGAAGCCGTAAGGGCCTAAGATGGTTTCTCGGCATATTGATCGTGCTACTCACAGTTTTCATCTATGTGCGCTACTACTATGTTTTTGGCACGGGTGTAAAATCTGGTGAACTAAACTACCTCGTATACAAAGGCGTTATTTTTAAGACATACGAAGGAAAGCTGATACAATCGGGTTTCAGAGCCGATAAGCCAGGCGGATTACAATCCAATCAATTTGATTTCTCTGTTGTAGACGAGGATATCGCAAAACAACTGATGATATCGGGAGGAAAGATGGTTCAATTGCACTACAAAGAATATTTCGGCACCCTACCCTGGCGTGGATACACCAAATTTGTGGTAGACAGCATTGTATCTATCGAAGAGGTCAGAGAGAGCACTTCCATGGAAGAGGAGCTTACTCCTTTCATTATGGAAACTCTATGAAAGCGTAAAACATGGCTCCGAAGAAGTTCTATGTAGTTTGGCAGGGATTGAAGCCAGGAATTTACGCATCGTGGGAAGAATGCAAGGTGCAGGTGACAGGATTTGAAAATGCACGGTATAAATCTTTCTCCTCATTGAAGGAAGCAGAGAAGGCATTCCATGAAAATCCGTGGAAACATTTGAAAGCAAAAAAAGGGAAGAGTGTGTCGCTACCTCTCTCAAGCGACACGATCATTAGCGAAAGCGTGGCTGTAGATGCTGCCTGCAGTGGCAATCCGGGACTTTTGGAATACCGAGGTGTATGTGTGGCAGATAAAAGAGAGGTTTTCCATGTCGGTCCTCTTGAAGAGGGCACCAACAATATTGGTGAATTCCTGGCCATTGTGCATGCGCTGGCATTGCTGAAGAAGCATCAGCAGCCCACACCCATTTATTCCGACAGCGTGAATGCCATTAAATGGGTTGCCAATAAGAAATGTAACACTAAACTGGAACGATCTGAAAGAAACAAACCCCTCTTTGAACTGATTGCACGAGCTGAACTGTGGCTTCAGCACCACAGTTACCAAAACCCGATTCTTAAATGGGAAACAAAAAACTGGGGCGAGATTCCCGCCGATTTCGGACGCAAATGACTCACTTCACTTGTATCTTATTCCACTTTTTTTCCGCAAAAGAAACATTTGATTCCAAAAACAATTATCTTTGCTGAAGTAATTGCTTTCGGAGGAATGCTTTTATCTATGAATGAAGGAGAATGCTGTAGGTTTAGAAAAGATGAACGTGTCACAGGTGAAAAAAGGGTAGAAACCCTCTTTACCCAGGGCGTTTCCTTTATGGCGTACCCCTTCAGAGTGGTATTTCTTGAGACGGCTCAGCACCGAACCGAACCCCTGTCGGTATTGATCAGCATCCCCAAAAAGAGGCTTCGCTCAGCAGTGGATCGCAACAGAATGAAACGACTCACAAGGGAGGCTTATCGATTAAACAAACATCTTTTTGATGGCATACTCTCAGGGGAAAAAGCGCACATTGACCTGGCTTTCATTTATGTGAAAGATACGTTGAGCGATTTTACTACGGTTGAGAAAGGAGTTCGAAAAGCGTTGAGTATATTAAAGGTACAGATTGGAGGAGGAAAATGTTGAAACTGATCAAGCAACTCTTGACATGGATTTTACTTCTCCCTGTCTATTTCTACCGGACTGTTATCTCTCCGCTCACACCTCCCAGTTGCCGCTACACGCCTACCTGCTCGCAATATACGATAGAAGCATTAAAAAGACATGGACCTTTCAGAGGGTTCTACTTGTCGGCCAAGCGCATTTTAAGCTGTAATCCCTGGGGCGGATCGGGTTATGATCCAGTTCCGGAAAAAAAGTATGGAAAAGGCCAACCGAAGGCAGAGGACAATTAATGTATGGAATTTTACGACCTGCACACTCACCAGATTTTTCTCGAGGAAAACGATGACCCATATCACTCGTGCATCTTCGATGTATACCCACTTGAATTTGAAGTAGCCAAAGACTCTTACCACCGACACGCCTTCTCCTGCGGCATCCACCCATGGTATTCCGAGGAGAGCGACACGCAGATGGCATACCTGAACGAAATTGCCTCCAACCCGCGCATTGTGGCCATTGGGGAGACCGGTCTCGACAAGCTCAAAGGCCCTTCGTTCGAGGTGCAGATTCCTGTTTTCAAAAAACACATCGAGCTCTCCGAAAAACTAGCCAAGCCAGTCATCATACACTGTGTGAAAGCATGGGAAGAGCTTATCCAGATAAAAAAAGAGACCAAGCCCACCCAGCCATGGATCATTCATGGCTATCGGGGAAAGCCAGAGCTAACCCAAAGACTTCTTCAGCAAGGATTTCTTTTTTCCATCGGCGACCAGATCAACGTGGACTCGATGCAGCTAATTCCAATTGATGCAATGTTTTGTGAGACCGATGAAGATGAGATGTCGATTAGAGAGGTTTATCTCCAGACGTCACAGGCGGTAAATATGGACTTGGAAGCATTTGCTGATAGCATAGCAACCAATATACGCAGGACATTCCCCACGGTACAGCCACCCAGGCCATGGTATGCCAAGGAGATTGAAGAAGAAAATTAAATTTAGTGATGATTTTTGTGATTTTCCCGTAGAAATGCCTCCAGCGCCGCAGTCATAGAAGGAAAGTCGGGTTGAGGCGCTTCGCAATCGAGACGCAGTCGCGCTTCTTCCACAGCCTTGGCAGTGGAAGTTCCAAAGCAACCAATAGCTATGTCTTCCTGTTTAAAGTCCGGAAAATTGGTAATCAAAGACTGAATACCCAACGGACTGAAAAAGACAATCATGTCATAATCGAGCTTCACTCCTTTCTCAAAATCGTTGCTTACAGTCCTGTACATCACACTTTTAGTGTAATTGATTTTCTTTTCATCCAGAAAATGGGTCACCTCATCGTTGTGTTCCTCGGGTACGGGGAAAAGAAATTTTTCTTTCGCGTGCTTGGTAAGCGCATTGCTCAAGCCATCGATCTTGCCTGTTGGACTGAAAAATATTTTTCGTTTTCGATACACAATGTACTTTTGCAAGTACAACGCGACCACTTCTGAAGTACAGAAGTATTTCATGGTCTCCGGAATAACCACTTTCATTTCTTCACAGATAGAAAAGAAATTGTCAACTGCTGTTCGTGCGGTAAATACAATGGCTGTATAGTCGAGGATGTTAATACGCTGCTGACGAAATTCTTTGACAGACACCCTTTCCACTTTGATAAAGGGATAAAAATGCATCTCAACATGAAACTTTTCAGCTATATCGTAATAAGGTGACTTTTCGCTGCTGGGTTTAGGTTGAGAGATCAGAATTTTCTTTATTTTCCGGATGTTCATATATCAATATTTCCTACCAAACGAATGAATATTAGCACGCCTTTATAAAACATGAGATAGGGTGCAATTTCGGTTCCGCAAAGATACACAAAAAA
>DHTF01000083.1:18958-92425 GCA_002411515.1 Proteiniphilum sp. UBA5267
ATAGGGTGCAATTTCAGTTCCGCAAAGATACACAAAAAAATAAAAACCACCGACTTTATTTTTAACAAAAATATTTAATAACCCGAACACGATGACGAGACGACTCACCACAAAAATGAGTAAAAACAGAAATAGCATGCCATGCTTTAATTCGGGCAGAAAAACAGACAACATGGCTGGCAAAAAAAGGAGGATGCCCATTAGCTCCAATATCCGGTAATAATTACTTATCCAACGCTTTAATTCTTGTGGCATAAAAAAGAGAGCGATGATACGGTAAATAAGCAATTTCATCGAAGTCAACAACACCGGTAATAGCAGCAAAGCGGCAAAAGTGAGAAGTTTCACCTTCAATGGAAGTAGGGCTATACCTTTGTCCCACAAGAAGGTAAAACAGAGGATGGCAGTGACCAGCATTGCTTGGATTACCAAAAAAAATTCACCCCAGGCCTCAGTTGTGGTTACCTGTCCTTTAAAACCCGCGGTCTGACGTTTTGCGGGAAACAGGGTTTGCCTGAAATTCTCCATGAATACCACTCCTTCTTTTCGAAACACAAGGGAGAGAATCACGAAGCAAGCAACAAAAAGGAGAAAAAAAGTGCTGGTCACCCACAGGGAGGTTGGCATTGCCATGCCTGCCTTCCCGATGATGGACGGATTGATGCTCGAGAGCGTCAAGGAATCAACAGAAAACAAAATGTGCTGTGGGTCAGTAGGAAGGAACTCATACCGACCAAAATTCATCTGGAGTGAATCAACCTGACACGAGAGATCTTCTGCCATGAGATAGAAGGGAGTCTCCTGCAAGGTATCGGGTGTAAACAAGTCCACTTTATGCGAATTTTGTCATTGAACGACAAATTTACAACTCTTTTTCTTGAAAAGCGGTTTCTGAGGCTTTCCCATCAAAGAAATCCTTCAACAGGGAGAGAGCCTCCTCTGGAGATGATGCTACTTCCCACATCGACAGATTCGTTTCCTTCAGGAATCTCGTCTCCCTCATTCTATCGAAAAAAGCAAGTAAAGGTCGATAGAAATCGTTGGTATTGAGAATAATCACGGGATTAGTATAAAGACCCAGTTGTTTCCAGGTAATAATCTCTGCCAACTCCTCCAATGTCCCCAATCCACCGGGCAATGCAATGACGGCATCAGCCGACTGAGCCATACATTGTTTTCTTTCGTGAATGGTTTGAGTGACAATTGTTTCGTTAAGCTGATCGTGACACCACCCGGCTTCGACCATAAACCGGGGGATAACGCCTTTTACTGTACCTCCGTGACGGATCATCGAATCGTTCAATGCACCCATAAGTCCCTGCCTACCAGCGCCATTTACACAAACAATGTTGTATTCGGCAAAGAGTGCTCCCAAACGTTCTGCTGCTTCGAAATAGCATGCATCAATGTGAGAACTGGAGGCGCAATAAACCACCACAGTGGGCCGTTTCTCTTTCATCTCAATCCTTTAGACCAAATTCTTTCCTAATTTTTTCCACATAATCCAGCTTCTCCCAGGTAAATAATTCCACCTCCAGCGACACTGGCTCCGGCATATAGCGTGAACTGAATACTTTCTTCACCTTCCGTGGCTCTCGTCCCATATGACCATAGGAAGCTGTCTCTAGATAGATGGGATTACGTAGTTGCAGTCGTTGCTCAATGGCTTTAGGCCGCAGGTCGAATAATAAGCGGATTTTTTCGGCTATCTCGGCATCTGTCAGGTTCACATTGCTTTTTCCGTACGTGTTGACATAAATACTCATCGGCTCAGCAATGCCGATAGCATACGATATCTGAATCAACATCTCAGAAGCTACACCGGCAGCAACCATATTTTTGGCGATGTGTCGTGCCGCATAGGCTGCAGAACGATCTACTTTCGAGGGATCTTTTCCTGAGAAAGCCCCGCCACCGTGTGCTGCCTTGCCGCCATAGGTGTCTACGATGATTTTTCGTCCAGTCAGCCCTGTGTCACCGTGCGGACCTCCGATAACAAATTTACCAGTGGGGTTCACATGATATTTGATATCTTTCTCAAAAAGCTTGTGTACATCTTTGCGGCGTTTATATTGTGCCTGCACACGGGGAACAAGAATGGTGCGAATGTCTGTTTCGATACGTGAACGCATCCGTTCATCAGCTTCGAGGGCTGCCTCTCTTGTATTTTGGCGTGGCTCCTCAAACTCGTCGTGCTGAGTAGAGATCACAATGGTATCTATGCGCAGTGGAGTACCATCTTCTGAATATTCAATGGTAACTTGTGATTTTGCATCGGGACGCAGATAAGGCATCAGCTCCGGTTCGTTTTTACGGATATTTGCCAGTTCCAGCAAGAGGGCATGGCTCAGATCGAGCGAGAGCGGCATGAAGTTGTCAGTTTCATTGGTTGCGTAACCAAACATCATCCCCTGGTCGCCGGCACCCTGTTCCATGGGATCAGCTTTCTGATCTACACCTCGGTTAATATCGTCCGATTGTTCGTGTATGCTCGAGAAAACACCGCACGATTGCGCCTCAAAACGGTATTCACTTTTGGTGTATCCTATCCTGGCAATTACATCACGCGCCACTTCGGCCACGTCAACATAGCTATTTGATTTCACTTCTCCAGCAAGAACTACTTGCCCAGTGGTAACCAGTGTCTCACAAGCTACTCTGGAATTGCGGTCATACGCCAGAAACTCATCGAGTAATGCGTCTGAAATTTGATCGGCCACTTTATCGGGATGTCCTTCCGAGACCGATTCGGAGGTAAATAAATAATTCATCTTGTACAAAAAATTAGTTGTTTTCCAGCAAGCGGTCATATGCGGCTGTGAGGCGCAAATGTGTCACCAAACGAAAACAAGGGTTGATATTCATCACTCAACCCATGCGGGAACTGAAACAAGTGGGAGAAAGGAAATGCAGGAATTTGTTTTTTTAGCATTTTTTTCTGTGGTTGCAAGCAGTTCAAATCTTTCCACATGGTTTGAATCGGCTGCAAAGGTAATAAGAATAAAAGAAAAGCAATGTTAAAGCCTGGTTAAAATAGCGGAGTGTTATTTTAACCAAGCTTTAACAGCGTTGCAAGCATTTACCCGTTGATGATCTCTCCCCCATTTGGATGCAGGCACTGTCCAGACATGTAACTGGCATCGTCACTGGCAAGAAAAAGAAAACAGGTAGCCACCTCGTTAGGTTGCCCGGCACGTCCCATGGGTTTGTCACTACCAAATTTTGCCACTTTATCTTTGTCGAAGGTAGAGGCAATCAAGGGTGTCCAAATTGGTCCCGGAGCCACCGCATTCACCCGGATTTTCCTGTTGGTGAGATTTTGGGCCAGGCTGCGCGTGAAGGCAACGATGGCTCCTTTTGAAGCAGCATAATCGAGCAATTTGGGACTTCCCCTGTATGCAGTCACAGAAGCGGTATTTACAATGGTGCTTCCTTCTTTCAAGTGAGGCACCGCATATTTTGTAACCCAGAAATAGGAGAAAAAATTGGTGTAAAAAGTTCTTTCCAGCTGCTCGGTTGTGATATCTTCTATCTTCTCCTGCTCCCAGTGGAGCGCAGCGTTGTTGATCAGAATATCAAGGCGAGAAAACCGATCGATGGTTTTCTCGATTGCTTTTTTACAGTTCGACTCCTTAGAGAGGTCTCCCTTGATCAACAAGCATTGCCGTCCCATCTCTTCAATTTCTTTCCTCGTATCCCGGGCATCTTCCGTCTCACTCAGATAAGCAATGGCGATGTTGGCTCCATGTGCAGCAAAGAGAAGTGCGGTAGCTTTACCTATGCCGCTGTCGCCGCCGGTAATCAAAGCAATTCTATCTTTTAGTTTTTGATTAGCCTGTACCGGAGAGGTATCGGGCACGGGCTTCATCTTCTTCTCCTTCCCAGGTCGCTGTTGTTTTTGTGCTGGTCTTATTTTCTTTTCATCCTGCATAGCAATAATCTATTTTGTGTTTCTAAAATAGAACAGCATGCTATACCCTTGGTTTTGTAAAGGAGGCTAATAAATCATAAAGATCATTGGATCATGTGCATCAGAGGATGTTGTTTTCCTGCAACCACTTCCCCAGATTGCTTCCGTTGGCAAAATGCATCGTCTGGAAGCCCAACTCACGGGCTGTTTCTATGTTTACGGCATTGTCATCAATAAAAAGAGATTCTTCAGCGCGGAGATCGTATCGATCTAGTAAGATGTGGTATAATCTCTTGTCGGGTTTTACTATTTTTTCTTCACCCGAAACAATAATGCCTTTCAGATCCTGAAAAAAGTCATAACGCTGCATCGCCAGGGGTAATGTCTCTGCCGACCAGTTAGTGAGCCCATAAAGGTTATATTTTTCTTTCAGTGGTTTTATCAGTTGGGTATTTTCATCAATGGTACCCCCTAGCATCTCCTCCCATCGGTCGTAATACAGGGCTATCTCCTTGGTGTACTCCGGAAATTTTTGTTGCAAAAGGTGGGTGGCTTCAGCCAAGGGACGTCCCTCATCCTGCAACAAATTCCAGTCGTAGCGACAGACGTTTTCCAGAAAAAAGTTCAACTCCTCCTCTGTAGCGAACACATTCTTATAGAGATACACCGGGTTCCAGTCGATCAATACCCCTCCAAAATCGAATACAATATTTTTTATTTTTCCCATATTTCTTGTGAATACTTCTTATTTGACCCTAAAAATAGCATTTTTTCCCTTACTTTTCCTATTTTTGTCATCCATATATGATACAACCCAACAAATCATCGGCATCATATCTGAGAGGCGGTCTGTTTCAAGTCGCTTCGTGTTTTATCATTTCCGTACTTCTTGTTTCCTGTAACGCAGGCAGAAGCAGCGTTTCCCGCAGCAATACTACATCCTCAACCAGTGCCAACGTCCTCAATTACGGCAGCAAATATCTGGGCAAGCCTTATCGATCTGGAGGCAAGGGACCTCAATTCTTCGATTGCTCTGGATATACGGCCTTTGTCTTTGGTGCGTTCGGGTATAAACTAGGAAGTAGCTCTGCCGACCAGGAGAGGGAAGTACCCCTTATCCTCGACAGAAAAAAACTACAAAAAGGAGATCTGGTATTTTTTGAAGGAAGAACAAAAAATGGCAAGGTAGGACATGTGGGCATCGTTTCAACCATCTCCCCCAACGGTGATTTTGAATTTATACACGCATCTACCACCAGCGGGGTGATCGTCTCTTCTTCGAAAGAACCATATTATGCTTCGCGCTATCTTAGGGGAGGCAGGGTACTGGAAGAAAACTCCACCCAACATGCTGCGCTCCTCTCGTCTGCGACCACTAAAAAAAGAGCCCAACCGGTAGCAATTGCTGTGGGGACAACAGCAGTTCTCAAACATGCGGAGCACAGGAAAGGAGAAGTAGATTCCGTCACAAAAGAGCCCGCTCAAACTAATTATTTGCCGAAGAAAGGTAGTGTTATTCTTGTGCAGACCGATTCCACGAAAAATCATATGGGAAACGAAAAATCCCAAAATCAGTCCAGAGAGAAAAATAAAAAAAAGGTCGACCAAGTCAATAGTGATGTCGTACTGAGGGAAGATGAATTTACCATGCCCTCGCCTACTGCCCGTCATACGATAAAGAGGGGAGAAACACTCTATTCGATTTCTAAGCAATATGGATGCACAGTGGAACAATTGAAAAGCATGAATCCGCATCTGGGTGTCCTCCTGAGGACGGGAGAAGTGTTGCATATTCCCGTCACCCCATGACGCAACAGGGAATGGATATGGTACTTTCACATCTTTTGCGTAAATTTGCACGCTAAAAATAAAAATTGATACATTATGATAACTGCAGACCAACTGAAAGATGTGTTGGAGCGCGAGCAGGCGCTGAGGGGGTATCTTTGACGTCGATACAAAGATAATCCGGCTCGAAGAGGAGGAACTCCGTACCCAGTCACCCGATTTCTGGAATGATGCCAAAGCGGCTGAAAGTCAGATGCAAGTGGTGAGGGAGCTGAAGTTCTGGATCAATGCATACAACGAAGTAAAAGCTGCAGCTGAGGAATTGCAGCTGGCATTCGATTTCACCAAAGAAGGAATTATTTCTGAGGAAGAGGTCGATGCCAATTACGCACAAGCCATCAGTCTGATCGAAGACCTGGAGCTAAAAAACATGCTTCGCCGTGAGGAGGATAAGCTGGGAGCTGTGCTAAAAATAAATGCCGGAGCCGGCGGGACCGAGAGCCAGGACTGGGCCTCCATGTTGTTTCGCATGTATCAGCGCTGGTGTGAAAGCAAAAAATATAAAACCACTGTAACCAACTGGCAGGACGGAGATGATGCCGGCATCAAGACAGCCACACTGCAAGTTGAAGGCGATCTGGCTTACGGCTTTCTTAAAAGCGAGAATGGCGTTCACCGGTTGGTGCGCGTATCGCCATATAATGCACAGGGAAAGCGAATGACTTCCTTCGCATCGGTCTTTGTGGTACCATTGGTAGACGACACCATTGAAATTGAGGTGAATGCAGCAAATCTAAGCTGGGACACATTTCGCTCATCGGGTGCAGGCGGACAAAATGTGAACAAGGTAGAGACCGGTGTGCGGTTGCACTACCTCTACAAAGATCCCGATACGGGTCAGGAGCAGGAGATCGTGATTGAAAATACCGAAAGCCGCTCCCAAATGGGTAATCGCGAAAATGCTCTGAGACTGCTTAAATCTCAGCTCTACGAGATCGAGTTGGAGAAACGTCGTGCAGCACAGGCAGCCATTGAAGCGGGGAAAAAGAAGATTGAGTGGGGTTCACAGATCCGCAGTTACGTGTTCGACGATCGGCGTGTGAAAGATCATCGCACCAACTACCAGACATCCGACGTAACCAGTGTCATGGACGGCAACCTGGATGGATTCATCAAAGCCTATTTGATGGAGTTCGGTGGAGGAGAGTGATGAAGAACGGAATTATTCCTGCAAAAGTAGGCCTGTATCTTGAAAAAACGTACATTTGCAAGTAAAACCGAATTTTCCAATTACGCATGACAAGCAAGCTCTGTGCAACAGATATTATCCTGAAGTATACCCTCTTTATCTCCTTCAGTTTTGTTTCCCATTTTATATCGGGACAGATAAGCCACGGTGGCAGACCACTACCCCTGCAGGCAGGTATGGCAGCAAGAGCTATTGCTCCGACAGCCGATTTATTCGTGGAAATGCCCTCTTTTGATGTACAGGCTGCATTGTGGCGCGCACAACAGGATCAAGCGCAATTTAAAAGCCTCGAGTTTGCACACAAATTTTTCGTTCACCTGCGACCCGATAATGCAGGTTCCACCTTTACCGAAGGCGGTATGAAGGTATGGCGTGTGGGTATCCGTTCAAAGGGAGCTTATTCGTTGAACATCCTCTTTTCTAAATTTCGTTTGCCCGACGGTGCAAAGCTGTTTGTCTACAACGCTGATCAGACAGAGGTATTGGGTTCCTATACACGCGACAACAACAGCGACCTGAACTTGTTACCCCTGCAGCCCATTGGTGGTGAGGAGCTGATTGTGGAATACCAGGAGCCGCTGCATGCCGATTTCTCGGGCGAGATTGAAATTGGAGAGGTGAATCACGATTATGTGGGCATCTTCCGTGCTGCAGAACCACGTGACCCGGTCAATTCATGTCATCCCAATCTTATTTGTTACCCCGAGGACTTTCAGCCGGGAAGCGGTGTGGTGGCATTGATTATCAACGGTACCACATATTGTAGCGGATCACTCATCAACAATACGGCCAACGACGGTACACCCTACCTCATTACAGCCACTCACTGCCTGAATAACGATTACGATGCCACCTTTCTGTCAAATAGAAAATATGATCTGGTAGCAGGCCGGATTGTCGCTTTTTTCAATTATAATTCACCCGTTTGCGAACCTGACATACGGGGCCCGTTGCAAATGAGTCTGGCTTCTGCCGATTCGGTGCTGATCAGTGAGCGGCACGATATTTCACTACTGAAACTGAAACAGGCTCCACCCAAAGAGTATCAGCCCTATTATCTGGGATGGAATGCAAGCACAAATCCCTCTGCTCCTTTTCACGGGTTGCACCATCCCAACGGAGGCATCAAAAAAGTAGCAGTAGAAGAGGGCTCATTGGCCATCGGTTCTTTTAGTGAACCCAAGTATAACATGGAACCCAACTCATTCTGGGTGGTGAGAGATTGGGAAACAGCCTCTACGGAAGGGGGGTCCTCCGGATCACCTCTGCTCGACAAGGAGAAACGCCTTGTGGGTACACTTACTGGCGGGGTATCGCAATGTTCCTCACCACGCGGACCCGATATATACGCCTCACTGCAAAAGTTCTGGCAGGTAGAAGGATCCATTGATAATCCCAACCCCATCAGTTATTATCTCGACCCGCAGGGCTTACAGGCCACACAAGCCGATGGCTTTAATCCCTTTGCATCAGAACCATTCACCAAAAGCCACAACTTCAAAACAGACGAGAAGCCAGCTGAGACCTATTTCCAATCGGTGCCTATGTTTGCAACGGGCAACACATTTGGGTATACCGAGTTTGCGGAAGAGTTTTACGCTAAAACAACCATCCAACTGAGGGGGGTATTCATCTCCTCTCCCACCACAAGCAACGCATTGAACCTGAACATCCGGATCAAAATCTATTCAGGGACAGAAGGGCCGGCACAGTTTCTTTATGAACAACCTTATGATTATAGTTACCGTTACTACAGTAGGGGCAGCTTCTCGCAGACTCAACGCGACATGCGGCACAACGTCGAAAACTATATCGAGTTTACCAATCCGGTCACGGTCACGGGATCATTCTATATTTCCTATTCCGATGCAAATGGTGTGCCCGCCGGATTTTCGGTCTTCAATACTACCCCCCGGAAGCAGGGGTCCGGTATTATTTCCACCGCTTGGATGAAGAACGCTACCGGATGGGTCAGGTCATCGGAGAACATAGAGAACCCAGTCAATACAGCATTGCTGATAATACCGTATGTAATTGGCAGTGGGTCTACGGTAGTGGAACCTATACAGGAGAATGCCGAAACGAAGGTTTACTATTCAAATGATGTGAAACGAATATTCATTGAGTCGAACCGGGAGCTGCTTCAGTGGGAGATATTTTATTCGTCAGGGCAGAAAATCCATCAGGAGAGTACAGACAAGAGCATCAACAGGGCTTCCTACTCGGCAGCCCACCTTCCCGGAGGTGTTTATATTGTAAAAGTGAAAACCGTTGAAGGAGCCGTCAGCACAAAAAAAGTACTGGTCATGTAGGAGTTATTCTTTTCCAATCCTGTCGTCGATCTCTTCCGACGAATGGTTCTCTCCTGTCTTTTCGATCTGGTCTTTCAGGTAGGAGGAGATGATGCTGCTCCCTTCTTCGGATGTTTCTGCACGACTGTATTCTACTGTTTTTTCCGTCTGTGGCACTGCAGGTTCTGCCGCTTCTTTCATTTCCACAATCAATTGATCGCCCACACCGATACGGGTAGACTGCAATCCGTTCCAAGATTGGAGTTGAGAGACATTCACACCGTTTTCTTGGGCAATCTTACCCAGGGTATCACCTTTTTTCACCCGATAATACTGGCTGACAGTGTTGGCGTTGATCTGCGCATTCTTCTCCGGTTCCATGGCCTCCCTTTGTCCTACGATCAATTGCTTACCAATACCAATCCGACTCGATTTCAAGCCGTTCCACGATTTAAGCTGGGAGAGTGAGATACCGTTCTTGCGGGCTATAGTAGAGAGATTGTCTCCTTTTTTTACCCGGTAGTAAACGTTCACGCCATTGCCTGAACTCAATGACTCATTCCCGCTGAGGTAGCCATCGGTATTGCTTCGGTGTGTAAAATACTCGCTCCGTTTAAATTCGTTAATTTCCACAGCCTTATCAATGAAAGCATATACCTTCTCAGAAGGGAGAACCAGCGAGTAAGCTTTGAAGTCGCCCGGAATCACATCTTTCCTGAACTGGGGATTGAGTCGTCTCAGTTCACCCACGGCAATATCCAGAACAGCAGCAACCTGCTCCAGATGAATTCGTTCATTCACCTGCACCGTATCCAGCGACATGGCTGTATTGTATGGGTGAGCGGGGCAGATATTGTGATCAGAATAATGATTCATGATGTAATTCGCCGCAATAAACGCAGGCACGTATCCTCTTGTTTCACGAGGAAGCCGATGATAAATCTGCCAGTAGTCGCGTTTTCCACCACTACGGGCAATTGCTTTGTTCACGTTACCTGGACCGCAATTGTAGGCCGCAATTACAAGGTTCCAATCGCCATAAATAGCATACAAATCTTTCAGATAGCGCACCGCCGCCTCTGTCGATTTATGGGGATCACGTCGCTCATCTACGAGGCTGCTCACCTCCAGCCCATATCCTTTGCCGGTGCGCAACATAAACTGCCACAGTCCGGTGGCCCCGGCACGGGAGACCGCCACCGGATTCAATGCCGATTCAATAACCGGCAGGTACTTTAACTCAAGAGGCAGACCCTGCGCGTCTAAAGCCTGTTCGAACATCGGAAAGTAATAGTCTCCCAACGCAAGCATGTAACTCACCTGTTCTCTTTTTCGGTCAGCATACATCTCGATATACTTTTTCACCACGCTGTTGTAAGATAGTTCCATCTCAGATGGCATGCTGTGGAGACGGCTGGTATAGACCGAATCGTGAAGAAACACATTTTGCCCTCTCTTACAATCTGCTTCTACATCCTGGAGATCAAGCTGCCACGCTTCCAAGAGGTCGCTCAATTGCTCTGTCATACTTTCGGGATAAAGGATGGCGTCGTCGCTGATGGAGTCAATCGGGAGAGCTTGGTTATGCTGAGCCGGCAGTGTTTCGAAAAAAAATAGACCTGCGGTGATGAGTAAAAATACGCTTCTCATACAATAATTTTAAAAACTAAAACTCCACTGAACTCCGCAGGCGGAGTTCCCATTAACCAAAGACAGATCCTCTTTAAAAATGGTTGGTGCTACGTGTAATGACAAGTCGGGACTGATATCGAAGTCGAACAACTGTGCATCCACATATGCATCCACGATAGCCACAAGATACAGCCCCACAGTAGCAATGATACTCAAATCACGGTAATACCGATAATAATCTTTCCGCTGTTGCAACACCCCGGTAAACCATGTGATGTCCGTTGTTTCCGGGTCTCTACCATAGGGGAGCATGTCGTGCCAACGGTTTGTATCCGGGTTATCGTCCATGATATCCTGATAAGCTCCCAGATAGTCACGATAATAGCCATTGTTCCATGTGATGGCGTAGGTTAAACCTACAAAACCGCCGTAGACAATGGGTAATTTCCAGTATTTACGGTTGTAAATCTGTCCCAATCCAGGAAAAATTGCTGAGTAGATCACCGCTTTCCTTGGTGAAGGTTTGAACAGATAAGCCGGAGCAAACAATGCATCGGAAGAGGTGATCTGGATGATGCTGTCAACTCTGTTGCGCAGAGGATCACTGTCGCCACGGCTGGCCGGTGTGATCGTATCGGACACGATGATAGAATCGTTTTCGCGCAACTCCAATGACTCTCGGTCCAAGAGTTTAATAGAATCCGGCAGCTGTTGCCGGTTAGGATCCTGCGCACGAACATTTAACGTACAACATGCAAAGCATATCCAAACGAGCATTCCAGCAAACTTCATCCTTGGAAATGTTATTTCATTTTGTCGAACATCACCATGATACGTTCCAGATCTTCCGGTGAATCAAATGGGATGGTTATTTTTCCGTTTCCACGCTTGTTATAGCTGAACTGCACATCTGCCTTGAAGTATGAGGAAAGATGTTTTTTCAGCAGATCAAAATCGTCCGGCAACAGTTTTTCACTGGTTTTCTTTTTCGGTTTGTGGCTATCTGTTGTCGCAGCAACCGATTTAGGCAGGGGCACGCCATCAACAAAATCACGTACGATCGCCTCCACTTTTCGAACCGAAAGAGCCTCTTCCAGAATGAGGTTATAAAGCATCAATTGCGACACCGGATCGTTCAGGGTCACCAGCGCACGCGCATGTCCCATGTCAATTTTCTTATCCTTTACACCCATCTGTACGTCGGCGGGAAGCTTTAACAGACGCAGATAATTGGCGACGGTAGCACGCTTCTTCCCCACTCTTTCACTCAGCTGCTCCTGTGTGAGAGAGAGGCTGTCTATTAATGACTGATAAGCCAGGGCAATTTCGATGGAATTGAGGTCTTCACGCTGAATATTTTCTATCAACGCCATCTCCATGGTTTCATCGTCATCGGCCGTCTTAATGTAGGCTGGGATGGAGGTGAGCCCAGCCATTTGAGAGGCGTGGTAACGCCTTTCTCCGGCTATAATCTGATAGGAATCTTCCGCAATCTTGCGCAACGTGACGGGTTGTATCAACCCGATAGATTTGATGGAAGCAGCCAGCTCCTGCAGTGACTCCTCATTCATCACCCGCCGCGGCTGATCGGGATTTGGAATAATCTGACTGATTTTCACTTCGTTGATGGAAGAAGAACCCTGCGTATCGCCGTCGTTAAAAGTGATCAGTGCATCCAATCCTCTTCCCAATGCATTCTTTCTAGCCATATACAATCCGGTAAAAAAACAAAGTTAGGAATTTTTTTCGATTAGCTCCTGCGCAAGCTGCATGTAGTTCACGGCGCCTCTCGAACCGGCATCATACATCAATGCGGGCTTTGCATGGCTCTGCGATTCACTGAGCGTAATATTTCGCTGGACTACCGTGTTGAAGACCAATTCCTTAAAGTGATGTTTCACCTCTTCGTATATCTGGTTGTGCAAACGGAGGCGTGCATCATACATCGTCAGCACAAAACCTTCGATCTCCAGCCGGGTATTGAGTTTCGATTTGATAATCTTAATCGTATTCAGCAATTTACTCAATCCCTCCAGTGCAAAATACTCACATTGGACGGGAATAAGTACCGAATCGGCAGCCGTAAGGGCATTTACCGTGATGATTCCTAATGAGGGTGAGCAGTCGATGAGGATATAGTCATAGGCATCTCTCAGTGGATGTAACAGATCGCGCAGTCTTTTTTCCCTGTTTTCCATCTGAACCATTTCCAGTTCAGCACCTACCAGGTTGATATGCGAGGAGATGATGTGGATGTTCTCAAAAGGAGTGGGGTGTACTGCTTGCTGTGGGGTACAATGACCTATTAATCCTTCATAAATAGTATTTGCGGTTTTTTTGATGTCGATACCCAATCCGGAGGAAGCATTTGCCTGCGGATCAGCATCCACCACCAGTACCTTTTTATCGAAAGCCGACAACGATGCCGCAAGATTAATTGTGGTAGTGGTTTTTCCTACCCCTCCCTTCTGATTTGCCAACGAAATGATTCTACCCATATATAAAGTTTAATTTCAGACAACAGTGTTTTCGGGAAGTAACTGTATTGTATTGCGTTTTTGAAAAACTGTTATTTAGGAAGCAAAATAACGAATAAATCGGCTAATTCTGTGTTAATTAATTAAAACGTTGATGTTTTTGTTGATAAATTAAAGAATGAGTCATCATCCCCCACTCTCATTCCCACAAGAAATCGGCGTCTCTGCTCCTTTTTCCCAGGAGGTTATCCTTATGGAAGAAAAACTCCTTCTCGCCAAAAGCTGGCTGAAGTTCATCGAACCAAGTTGCTTTTTTATCGTATTTGGCAAAGAAAGGAACATCAATCAAATCAGGGTTTCTGCACTGCAGGAAGCGCAACACAAATACTTTTTCACCCTGCACCTCTGAGACTCCCAGTATCTGTATCTTTCCCGGGTTCGCACTCATGCTGGGTCCACGTACAGTCCGGCAAACTCCACTCACGTTACGATAAGCTTTGCGAAAGATGTTCCATGCTTTTTCTAGCGGGACATCAAAAAATGATTTGGAACCGGTATCGCGTGCGACAAACATATAATAAGGAATCAACCCGAGTCGCACCTGCTCTTTCCACATGTCTGCCCATATCACCGGATCATCATTGATATGCCTGAGCAGGGGAGATTGTGTTCTGATCTGTGCACCACTGTTCTGAATTCGTTGAATAGCCTGCTTCACAGCATCGGTGGAAAGCTCTACCGGATGATTGAAGTGTGCTTGAAAAGCAAGATGCTTTCCTGACTTTTTCACCTTCTCGAAGAGTCTCAGCATCTCGTCGGCATCTTTGTCGGTGAGAAAACGATAAGGCCAGTAAGACAGCGTCTTGGATCCAATACGAATGGTACGAATATGGGCAAAATCTTTCGTCAACAACGGCTCTATATAGGCCGACATGATATTGGCCTTCGCTGTAAGAGGGTCACCACCTGTGAACAGCACATCGGTCACTTTGGTATGTTCTTTCAAATAACGATGGAAAAAATCGGCCTCTTTCATCGCAAACTTCAGTTCATTCATGCCTGAGAACTGAGGCCAACGGAAGCAGAAGGTACAATAGGCATGACATGTCTGTCCCTGACTGGGAAAAAACAACACCGTCTCACGGTATTTGTGCTGCATTCCGTGTAACCTCACCCCATCAATCATGGGGACGTTGTGTTGTTGTCCTGCAGGATTGGGATTGAGTTTCATCCTGATATCATAGACTTTCTTTTTCAAACCGGTCTCATCATTATCATCCAGTAGCTTTTTTACCTGATTGTAATGCGACCTGGAGAGCATCTCTTTTCTGGGAAAGGTGAGCGTGTAAATAGGATCATTGGGCACATTCTGCCAGTCAATCAGTTCCTCTACCACATAGTTATTCGACTTAAAAGGCAGTACCTGTCCTACGACCCCTATTGCCTCTCGCTCCTCCGAAGAAAGTGCATCCAATTGGGGTAAATCATTGTAATTACGAAGGATAAAATTTCTATATTTGGTTGTTTCCATTTGCATATCTATTTCTTTTTCGTGGTGAACTACAGGAAGTAAAAGGAGTGCGCTGACAAAAATGCGAAAAGGGTAAGAAGCTTAATTTTGTAGTTCGGAAAACAAATAAAGAAAAAAAGCGGCAAAAAGACAAATAATTTTGTGCATTTTTACATTTTATTCTGATGTAAACAAACATTTTGGCTATTATTCATCAAAAGTGCGAGATTTTTTTTCGCATAACACCGATTATTAAAAATATAATATGTATTTTTGTACCCAGATGAAAATGACTTTTTCACATACACACTTCCGCAAAGCAACAGACCTGGTCCGACGATGCTTTTAATCTTTACAGACAATCCTATGTCTGTACCTTCACTTATATCACCCTGCGCCGGAAGGCGTTTTTCAACAACCTGTTAATTTTATTATTTTTGTTTTAGGATGAATGTAGAAATTCATATTGCAAACAGCAGTTACGTCACGTACGCACAAGAGATCTGTGATTTGATTTACGAGTCGGCACAGGCACGCGGCACGGGCATTGCGAAACGCAGTGCCGAATACGTAGCAGAGAAGATCGAAGCAGGCAAAGCTGTGATCGCCCTCGATGGCGATAAACTGGTGGGCTTTGCGTACATAGAGACGTTCAGTCACCAACGGTTTGTAGCCAACTCCGGGTTGGTGGTGCACCCTGACTATCGAAACCAGGGGCTGGCAAAAAAGATCAAACGGAAGATCTTTGACCTCTCGCGCAAATTATACCCCAACGCCAAAATATTCAGCATCACCACGGGGCTTGCAGTCATGAAGATGAACACGCAGTTGGGATTTAAGCCTGTTACCTTTTCTGAACTGACCGACGATGAGGAGTTTTGGAAAGGATGCCAGGGTTGCAGGAATTACGACATCCTGCAGCGCAACAATTACAAGATGTGCCTTTGCACAGGACTTTTGTATGATCCCAAGGTTCAACCCGTGCAACAGGCAAGTACTTTTGCCAAGAAGGTGGTGAAACCGGTAATCAAAGTGAAGAAAAACAACAAATTATATAAAAAATGAAAAAGAAAGTAGTGTTGGCATTCAGCGGTGGCCTCGACACATCGTTTTGCGTGCCCTACCTGATGAATGAGAGAGGACTTGAAGTACACACCGTCATCGCGAACACGGGCGGTTTTTCTGCAGAAGAAGCCGCGCGCATTAAGGAACGTGCGCTTCAACTGGGGGCAGCCACGCATACCTGCATCGATGCCGTAGACGACTATTATACACGGGGTATCCGTTATCTGATCTACGGGAATGTGTTAAAAAACAACACTTACCCGCTTTCAGTTAGCTCGGAGCGTTTTTTTCAGGCCATGGCCGTGCTGGATCATGTAAAGAAAGTGGGAGCCGATTTTGTAGCCCATGGCAGCACCGGTGCCGGGAATGACCAGGTACGATTTGACCTGGCCTTCGAGGTACTGGCACCCGAAGTGAAAATCATCGCTCCCATTCGTGAGCTGTCATTAACCCGGCAGCAGGAGATCGATTATCTGAAAGAGCACGGGTTTGATTTCTCGTGGGAGAAGTCGAAATATTCCATTAATCAGGGAATCTGGGGTACCAGTGTAGGGGGTGTGGAGACATTGAAATCTTCGGGCGTCATGCCGGAGTCAGCTTACCCTTCACAGGTAACCAGCTACGAATCAGAACGCATTACCCTCGGCTTCGAAAAGGGAGAACCCGTTTCGCTGAATGGAGAGAAGATGGATCCGGTATCCCTGATACACAAACTGCATAGTATGGGTTCCCGGTATGGCATCGGTCGCGATGTACATGTGGGTGACACCATTATTGGCACCAAAGGGCGCGTGGCATTTGAGGCGCCTGCACCCTTGATTATCATCAAAGCCCATCACCTGCTGGAAAAGCATGTGCTGACCAAGCAGCAACTTTACTGGAAAGAGCAGCTTTCCAACTGGTACGGACAGCTGTTGCACGAGGCTCAATATCTGGAGCCAGTGATGCGTAACATTGAGACCTTCCTCACCGACACACAGCAGTTTGTAACGGGAGAGGTGGAAGTGGAACTGCGGCCCTACCATTTTGCGACGTTAGGCTGCTCCAGCGATTACGACCTGATGAGCTCCCGTTTTGGTGAATATGGAGAATCCAATAAATCCTTCTCCGGGCAGGATGTGGTAGGATTCACCAAAGTTTTGGCCAACCCGTTAAAAATATATTATACCATCCACGATCATGATTAATGTGAGCATTGCCGGGGGAACAGGTTACACGGCGGGTGAGCTGCTGCGCATCCTGCTCCGTCATCCTGAAGTAAACATCGAATCAGTTATCAGCACCACTTCCGCAGGAATGCCGATAGCAGAGATGCATCGTGATCTGTTGGGAGAAACCGATCTGTTGTTAAGCGACCGGTTTATTAATCCCGATGTGATCTTTCTCTGCCTTGGGCACGGCCTGTCGCGGGAATTTCTGGAAACCAACAACCTGCCCGCGGGTTGCAGAGTCATCGATCTGGGAAACGATTTCAGGAATGAACCGACTTTTGGCGAGCGTAATTTTATCTTTGGTCTATGTGAACTAAACAGGGAACTCATACGGGGAGCAATGAATGTGGCCAACCCCGGTTGTTTTGCCACCACCATCATGCTGGCCCTGTTGCCTCTGGCTGCGAAGAACCTTTTGCAGGATGAAGTACACGTACACGCCATTACCGGCTCCACTGGCGCCGGAAAGCGCCCAGGAGAGACCGCCCACTTCAGTTACCGTGACAACAATATCTCGGTTTATAAACCTTTCACACATCAGCATCTCGCGGAAATAGGACTTACTTTGGTTGCAGCAGGTAACAACCGGCTTCCCCATGTTAACTTTGTTCCCATGCGGGGTGATTTTACCCGGGGGATCTTTGCCAGCCTCTATACGAAATGGGATGGCAGTATGGGTGCTGAAGAAGTCATTTCTTTTTACAAAGCTTATTATGCTGCTTCTCCCTTTGTGTTCGTCTCCGACAAGCCCATCAACCTGAAAGAGGTGGTGAACACCAACAAATGCTTGTTGCATATTGCGTTTTACAATGATTATATCCACATCACCTCCATTACCGACAATCTGCTGAAGGGGGCTTCGGGACAGGCTGTACAGAATATGAACCTGATGTTCGGGTTGGATGAAACCATGGGATTAAAATTAAAGGGAAGCGCGTTTTAAGAAGCCAGTAAGCCAATGTGCCAATGATTAATTGAAATAAGATGAATTTATTCGATGTATACAGTTTGTGGGATATTGAACCCGTAAGAGCAGAAGGATGCCGTGTATGGGACAAGGAAGGGAGAGAGTATCTCGATCTATACGGTGGTCATGCTGTCATTTCCATCGGTCACTCTCACCCCACTTATGTGAAAGCACTGCAAGAACAGGTAGCAAAAATAGGGTTTTATTCCAACTCGGTACAGAATAGTTTGCAACAAGAGCTGGCCCAGAAACTGGGAGAACAATCAGGTTATCCCGATTATTCTTTGTTCCTGTGTAACTCGGGTGCCGAAGCCAATGAGAATGCACTCAAGCTGGCCTCATTCCATACCGGGAAACGTCGTGTAATTGCGTTTAAAGAGGCTTTTCACGGCCGCACTTCCGGCGCTGTGGCCGCCACCGACAATCCCGCTATTCAATCCTCCTTCAATAAAGGGCACGAAGTTGTCTTTGTGCCCCTGAACGACATCAATGCCGTAGCAGAAGAAATGAAGAAAGGCGATGTGGCTGCCGTACTCATCGAGGGTATTCAGGGCGTGGCAGGTATCTATGTGCCCGAAACTACGTTCCTGCAACAGCTTGAATCGCTCTGCAAGGAACAGGGAGTGGTATTGATACTCGATGAAATTCAATCGGGTTACGGTCGCACCGGCCAGTTTTTTGCACACCAGCAGGCCGGCATCAAACCACACCTGATCACCACTGCCAAAGGAATGGGCAATGGTTTCCCAATCGGGGGTCTGCTGATCTCCCCCATCTTTGAACCCAAAAAAGGAATGCTGGGCACCACGTTTGGCGGCAACCACCTGGCATGTGCTGCAGCCATCGCCGTATTGGATGTGATGCAGAAGGAGTCGCTGGTAGCAAATGCAGCCCGCATGGGTTTGTATCTCACAGAGCAACTCCGTCACATCAGTGCTATCCGGGAACTCCGTGGCCGAGGATTGATGTTGGGGATCGAATTTTTGCCGGAACAGGCATCCATCCGCAACCGTTTGTTGTTCGAAAGCCATATCTTTACAGGTGGAGCAAAGAACAACGTGATGCGACTTCTACCTCCACTATCGATATCAAAGTCGGATATCGATCTATTTATCGATGAGTTAAAAAAATTAACTGATTAGTTATTTAATCGACAATAAAAGTCAGCAAGATGAAAAATTTCACATCAGTTCAAGATATTGGCGACCTAAAAGTGGCTCTGGAAAAGGCAAAATGGGTAAAAGAAAATCCTTATGCAGACCAGGAGCTGGGAAAAAACAAAACACTGATGCTCATTTTCTTCAACTCGAGCCTCCGTACCCGTCTAAGTACCCAGAAAGCGGGAATGAACCTCGGGATGAACGTGATGGTGCTCGACATCAACCAGGGAGCCTGGAAGCTTGAAACGGAGCGTGGTGTGATCATGGATGGCGACAAACCGGAACACATTCTGGAAGCTATACCTGTCATGGGTTCCTATTGCGATATAATAGGTGTACGTTCATTTGCTCAGTTTGAGAGCAAAGCGGATGACTACAACGAGGTTATTCTGAACCAATTTATTCAATACTCCGGGAAACCTGTATTCAGCATGGAAGCAGCTACCCGCCACCCGCTGCAAAGCTTTGCCGACCTCATCACCATTGAAGAGTATAAAAAGAAACAACGGCCAAAGGTGGTACTCACCTGGGCGCCTCATCCGCGTGCACTGCCGCAGGCAGTACCTAACTCATTCTCTGAATGGATGAATGCCGCTGAGTATGAGTTCGTGATTACCCATCCTCAAGGATATGAACTGGATGCAAAGTTCGTGGGCAATGCCGTGGTAGAGTATGACAAGGAGAAAGCATACAAGGATGCTGATTTTATCTATGCCAAAAACTGGGCAGCATATCAGGATCCGAATTATGGAAAAATATTGTCCACCGACCGTTCCTGGACGGTGGACAGCGCCAAGATGGCTCTTACAAACAATGCTTATTTTATGCATTGCCTGCCGGTGCGTCGCAACATGATTGTGACCGATGAGGTAATCGAAAGCGCTCAGTCAATTGTGATTCCCGAAGCAGCCAACAGGGTAGTCTCTGCCCAAACAGTATTGAAAGAGATCTTGCTGATGTGTAAATAAGACAAGGGTAGAGCGGAGAACCAATCGTTTACAACTAAAAATGTTTAAAAAACATGGGAAAAGAAAGCCTTTCAATTGTAAAGATCGGAGGAAATATCGTTGATAATCCCGAAGCACTCGAGCTGTTCCTGACAGATTTTCACCGACTGAAGGGGCGTAAACTACTGGTACACGGCGGGGGTGTCATGGCCTCCAAAATGGCAACACAACTGGGCATTGAGACAACAATGGTGCAGGGTCGCCGCATCACCGATGCTGAAACACTGAAACTGGTCACTATGGTCTACGCCGGATGGATCAACAAAAATATGGTGGCATCGCTCCAAAAAATCGGGTGCAACGCCATCGGCCTGTCGGGTGCCGACGGCAATTCCATTCCCGCGCAGCGGCGCTCTCCCATCCCGGTAGATTACGGATATGTGGGCGATCCCGATCCGGAAAAAACAAATGTGGAATTTATATTCCAACTGATTGAATTGGGCATCACACCGGTTTTTTGTGCCATTACCCACGATGGGAAAGGGCAGTTACTCAACACCAATGCCGACACCGTAGCCTATTCTGTTTCCACCGCATTATCGAAGCGGTATGCCACCTCACTCTATTATTGTTTCGAAAAAGAGGGTGTACTCCGGGATCTGAACGATCCGGAAAGTCTGGTTCCCTCAATGAACCACGAAGAGAGCGAGATATACAAACAGCAAGGCGTCATTGCCAACGGCATGATTCCAAAGCTGGATAACTCCTTTCGTGCCATCGAAAAAGGAGTGAAGGAGGTAATCATCCTGCATGCTAAAAATCTGTTATCAAAAAGAGGCACCATCCTGGTAAACACTCCCGGAGGAAACAAGATTCAACCCTCTGACAACAGATAAAAAATCGGTTTTATGCCATCTCAGACAAAATGAAACAAGGATATATCAATCACGCAACGAAATTATTAAGGGAGCTTGTTGCTATCAAGGCATACTCGGGTGAAGAAAATTTGCGAAGCGATTATCTGGTGAACTTTTTTCATGAGAAAGGGATAGAGGCGCAACGCATCGGCTGCAACCTGGTACTGAGACAGCCTCATCACGACAGTTCAAAACCGACCTTGATGCTCAACTCCCATCTCGACACGGTACAGCCTGCTTCAACATACTCCTTTGATCCTTTCAACCCTCCCCTGTCAGAGAAATACATCTACGGACTCGGGAGCAACGATGCAGGTGCCAGTGTGGTTGCCATGATCGAGGCCTTCCTCCATTTCTACGACAAGGAACTCTCTCTCAACCTTATGCTGGCACTATCGACCGAAGAGGAGAACTCGGGATCACATGGCATGCGATGGCTTTGGCAGCACCTTAACGATGAGGTGGATATGGCGATCGTTGGAGAGCCTACTGGCATGAGAGCGGCTGTGGCAGAAAGAGGGTTGCTGGTGATCGATGGTGAAGCAACAGGGGTCAGTGGTCATGCGGCAAGAGAGGAAGGTGTGAATGCACTCTACATTGCACTGGAAGATATTGTGACCTTGCGTTCGATCAAATTTCCCAAAATATCACCGGTAATGGGAGCGGTAAAACTTACCGTAACACAAATAGCGGCTGGCACACAGCACAATGTGGTGCCCGATCGGTGCAGCTTCGTGGTCGACATCCGCCCCACGGAAATGTACACCAACCAGGAGATACTCGATCTGATTCAGCCAGCGATAAAAAGTAGACTGCAGGCGCGATCACTCACAAACAGAAGTTCCGCAACCCCCACAGGTCATCCGCTCCTGCAATGTGCGACACAACTGGGTATCGAGACCTACACCTCTCCCACCACTTCGGACTGGATGCGGATTACCTGCCCAGCGCTGAAAATGGGGCCAGGCGAATCTGCGCGATCGCATCAAGCCGATGAATTTGTCTTGATTGAAGAACTGGAAAAAGGAATTGAGGGATATATTGCATTTATTTCTCAGCTGACCGCTGAATTTACAAACGATGCTCAGATAGAGCGAATAGTTGAAAGCTGACCACTTATTTACGAACTTACAACGAAGAGAAATGGCGAAAATATGGGATAAAGGCTTCGATGCCAACAAACAGGTGGAAGATTTTACAGTGGGTAACGATCGCGTACTGGATCTGCGACTGGCGAAACATGATATTTTGGGATCTATGGCCCACATCAAAATGCTGGTCAGCATTGGCCTGCTAGCAGAAATGGAGGAAGAAGCACTTCAGGCAGAGCTGCAAAATATCCTCTCCACAGTGGAGAACGGTAATTTCCATCTCGACGACGATGCCGAAGACATTCATTCTCAGGTGGAGGCCTTGCTGACAGAGCGACTGGGTGAAATAGGTAAAAAAATTCATTCGGGCCGCTCCCGCAACGACCAGGTGCTGGTGGATATCAAGCTGTTCCTCAAGGAGGAAATTCTGCAAATAAAGGAGGAAGTGTTGCAATTATTCGATCAGTTGCAGTTGCTCAGCGAACAACACAAAGATGTCCTTCTGCCAGGATACACCCACGCCCAAATCGCGATGCCTTCTTCTTTTGGTCTGTGGTTTGGCGCTTATGCCGAAACACTGGTAGACGATATGCACACCCTTGCTGCTGCATGGAAGGTGGCAGATCAAAACCCGCTGGGCTCAGCCGCTGGTTATGGTAGCTCATTCCCACTCGACCGGGAAATGACCACCCGCCAACTGGGTTTTGCCACCATGAGCTACAACGTGGTAGCAGCCCAAATGGGACGAGGAAAGACCGAGCGGATTCTTGCACAAAGCATGGCCAATATTGCTTCTACACTCAACAAGCTTGCTGCCGACAACTGCATGTATCTTTCCGGAAACTTCGGCTTTATCTCTTACCCAAAAGAACTGACCACGGGCTCGAGCATCATGCCCCATAAAAAGAATCCCGACGTATGGGAACTGATCCGGGCACACAGCAACCGCCTACAAAGCCTGCCCAATGAAATAACGCTGATGACCACCAACATGTCGCACGGGTATCACCGCGACTATCAGCTATTGAAGGAGGTGCTCTTCCCGGCTATCGGGACACTGCATACGCTGTTGGATATGTCACGCTTCATGCTGCAACATATCATTGTAAATGAAGACATCCTCTCCGACTCACGATACGAATATCTGTTTACCGTGGAGGAAGTGAACAAACGTGTGCTGCAGGGCATCCCCTTCAGAGAAGCTTACCAGCAAGTGGGAAAAGAGGTACAGGAGGGAACTTTCCATTCGGATAAGAAGGTGCATCACTCCCATGCCGGGAGTATTGGCAATCTCTGTACAGAGAAAATTCAACAAAAAATGAGACTCGCTTCAGAACCAATCCGGTAAATACCATTTCACTGCAATTTCATTACCTTTTTCGCGCAATTTTTCGTACTTTTGCCGAAGATATAATTTATAGTTAATTATATCCTGACCACTATTGGAAACCAAAACAAAGACTAACAATGAACTTACTTGACAGTCTGGTCGAAAAGGCAAAAGCGGATAAGCAGCGCATTGTTTTGCCCGAAGGAACAGAAAAGAGAACGCTTACTGCTGCCGATCAGTTAATCCGTGACGGTGTTGCGGAAATTATTCTGCTGGGAAACCGGGAGGAGATTCTGGAGCAGGCCCAACAACTCGGGCTTGAAAACACAAACAGGGCTACGATCGTAGATCCAAAGAAACACGAAAAAAAAGAGTTGTATGCCAACCTTCTCCATGAGCTCAGGAAGAAAAAAGGAATGACGCTCGAACAGGCCGAACAATTGGTGGAAGATCCACTCTTTCTTGCCTGCCTGATGATCAAAAATGGCGATGCCGACGGTGAAATTGCCGGTGCCCAAAATACGACAGGCGATGTACTCCGCCCTGCGTTGCAGATTATCAAAACTTCTCCCGGTGTAAAAGTAGTTTCGGGTGCCTTCCTCATGTTCACCCAAACACCCCAGTACGGAGAAAACGGTACCCTCCTGTTTGCCGATTGTGCGGTGATGCCCAATCCCACGGCCGAAGAGCTGGCATCAATCGCGATTGCTTCGGCAGAGACCATGCGAAGTCTGGTGGGTGTGGAACCCAAAGTAGCCATGCTTAGCTTCTCTACGAAAGGAAGTGCCACGCATGAAATGATCGACAAGGTGAGTGAGGCTACGCGTTTGGCAAAAGAGATCAATCCTTCGTTGCTAATCGACGGGGAACTACAGGCTGATGCTGCCCTCGTGGAGTCTGTCGGTATCAGCAAAGCTCCCGGAAGTGCCATTGCCGGTAAGGCCAATGTACTTGTGTTCCCCTCACTCGAAGCGGGTAACATCGGCTATAAACTGGTACAACGGTTGGGGAATGCCGAAGCGGTGGGACCGGTATTGCAGGGTATGGCGGCACCGGTGAACGATCTGTCGCGCGGCTGTTCGGTCGAGGATATTTACAAGATGGTGGCGATCGCAGCCAATCAAGCCATCGGAATGAAAAAAAACAAATAAAAAGCTATGAGTGAACTGATTATAGAACCTATCGAAAAATATGGTCTAACCATTACCGCGGAGAGTGCAAACAAGCCGTTGTTCTCAAAAGTCGGGGTCGTGGGAGCAGGCAAGGAGGGAAGGACCATCATTCAGATGACTGCCACAGCAGGTATGGATGTCGTCTTCCTGGATGAGTCGCAGGAACGGATCGATTTCGTTATGGGTGAGTTGGGCAAAGTGATGGATCAGAAGATCAGCAGCTGGGGGTTGACACCCTCGGAAAAGAAGATCATCATGAACCGCATCAAGCCGACGCTGGTATATGAAGATTTTGCCGATTGCGACCTGGTGATCGAATGTAGCCGGTATTCGGAGAGTGGTCGCAGAAGTACACCCTTGCGAAAAAATATTTTCAAGAAACTGGAAGAAGTACTCGATAGCGATGCCATCATCGCCACGAACGGTTCCACGGTAATCATCAGTGAGCTGGCAGCAGACCTCGAACACAAGGAACGCTGTGTAAGCCTCTACTTCCCGGTTTCGCACCCCGATGCCCGCATACTGGAAATATCCAAAGGCATGTACACCTCGGAAGAGGTATATCAGGAGATGGAGATCTTTGCCAAACTGATCAATTTCAAACCGCACCGCATCAACGAAAGCAATGGAAATGTAAGCTTGCGTATGATGGTGGTAATGTTGAACGAAGCCTGTCAGATGCTCCTCGAAAGAGTCAGTTCGATGGAGGATATCGAGGAGACTCTTACCATCATTTACGGGCAACGCTACGGCATATTCCGCATGGCCGATATAGTGGGTATTGAACGACTGGTAACCCTTATGGAGGCCATGTTCAACGATTTCGGAGAAAAGTATTACAAACCCAATCCGCTGCTGTGGAAATTATTCCGCTCCAACCAGCTGGGCGTGCGTACTGGAAAGGGCTTTTATATATACGATGAAAACGGGAATCCGGTTTCAACAAATAAAACGGTGTTTAATTAAGGAGAATAGGAACAGCATGAAGATATTGGTTTTAAATTGCGGAAGCTCGTCCATCAAATACAAGCTTTTCGAAATGGAAAGCAAAGAGATTGTCGCTCAGGGGGGCATTGAAAAAATCGGAATGAAAGGTTCTTTCCTCAAACTCACCCTGCCCGATGGGCAAAAGGTGATGCTCGAAGGGGAAATACTGGAACATCGTGCGGGGATTGAATATATTCTCGGCGTACTGCTCAGTGAGAAATACGGCTGCATCAAGTCGCTCGACGAAATTGAGGCAGTGGGACACCGCGTGGTTCATGGGGGTGAACGTTTCAACTCAAGTGTGCTGATTACCGATGAGGTGATTGAAATGCTCAATGAGTGCATTGAGCTGGCTCCACTTCACAATCCGCCCAACCTGAAAGGCATTTATGCCATCCAGGAGCTGATGCCCAATACACCCCAGGTGGGAGTATTTGATACGGCCTTTCATCAGACCATGCCCGATTATGCCTACATGTACGGCATACCATACTCTCTGTATGAAAAATATGGTATTCGTCGTTACGGCTTCCATGGCACCAGCCATCGTTATGTTTCCAAAAGAGCTTGTGAATTTCTGGGTGTCCCCTACCAGGGACAACGCATCATCACGGCACATATCGGCAACGGAGGATCTGTTACTGCCATTCGAAACGGACAATCGATTGACACCAGCATGGGCATGACACCCGTCGAAGGGTTGATCATGGGCACTCGTTCGGGTGACGTGGATCCGGGTGTAATTTCCTATATCATGGAAAAGGAACACATGGGTACCAAAGGGATTTCGACGCTGCTGAATAAATTTTCGGGAGTACTCGGTATTTCGGGCATCTCCTCCGATATGCGTGAAATACAGGCTGGCATTGAAAAAGGGGACAAAAGGGCCGAGCTGGCCATGAACACCTACAATTATCGCATCAAGAAATACGTCGGATCCTATGCTGCCATCCTGGGTGGCGTGGATATCCTCGTATTTACAGGCGGGGTTGGAGAAAATCAAGCCGTTACCCGAAGCTATGTTTGCAAGGACATGGAGTTTATGGGTATAGAGCTGGACGAGGAACTGAACAACTCGGTACGTGCCAAAGAGGTGCTCATCAGCAAACCCACATCGAAGGTAAAAGTGGTAATCATTCCCACCGATGAGGAGCTGACTATCGCCAGAGATACAGTGGAAATCCTCAGCAATCACTGAGGAAGACCACCTTTGAATCAGAAGAGGTCATCTCAAAAAATATTTTGAGATGACCTCATTTCATTTTAACATTTCCCCTGGAAGGGGGCGAGTTTTAGACGAAATAACCACCTGCACAAATAGCTTTTCACATCGGCAACCTATTTGTATTTTTGATAGGCCTTTTCTAATTTCGTATCATACTGGTTTTGCTTGTAGCCTGACCCGTTGTATCTTTCGGCAAAGGCTGCCCATTGCCTGGAGGCAAGTAAAGATATCAGTCCGTTTGCCTTTAGAAACCTGCCAAATGCATCGAGATGCTCCCTCTCATGCAGATACATTCTGTCCACAAATTCATCAACATCTCTGTAACCTATACTTTCAGCATGGTATCCCATGATCTGAAAAGAGCCCCACGAGGCTGAAGAAAGCGCAGCTTGCCGGAAAATATCACTCCCTGTTATTTGCATTGCTTTTTCCAGCCGGTCATATTCTCTGGCTCCTCCCAGGTAATAATTTTTTGTCCATCTCTCATAAAGCACATCCTGGTTGCTTGCATGCATATATTGTCGCGGATTGATGCCTCGCTTCTCGAGTTCACGAAAAAAGACATGACCCTCAAATAAGATTACCGGTTTACCGTTCATCAGAAACCCCTTCCCACCACTCTCAACCTCATTGACTGCTTTCACCACCGCCAGTTCCAAACCAAAATTCCTGGCAAATTCAACCAGGTCAGATTCCGAGAGAAGCTTGTCATTCTGACTGATGATCTCCGGAGACAACTCATACAGCTTTTGCCAGGTCTTCGGGCCTGCGATGCCATCAACTACCAATGAATGGTCCTTTTGAAATAGTTTCACGGCTTCATCCACTTCCCGACTGAAAGAGTCGGAAATTTTCACGTCATAACCCAGCTTGTAGAGCATTTCACACAATGTCTTTACTTCGGGCGACTTTGTATAATATCGCAATGTTCTCATGATGTTTTTTTTATTGGGGAATTTTGGGAATGCATTCACAAACCATGCCTACCAGAAAAAATGATTTGAACTTCACCTCTTCACGATCCATGGGAAACGTATGTGTGACGGGATTGGTATTTTCCAGCTTAAAGCTTTTGCTCAACACCTTATATCCATCAGCACGCACTTCCAGTGCATAACTTCCGATCGGTATGGCGACAGAAATCTGTCCGTTCTGATCTGTCTCCACTTCGAAAACACGGTTGTTGTCAGTTCCCTTGATCGAAAGGGAACATTTGTATATTCCTTTCTGGGTATTGCTGTCGTGGATATTAAAAAAGACCTGAGAGGCCTGCTCCACAATTTTCACGTCAAATTTTGTAAATAGATCAGCTCTTTTGAACGGAAGCATTTTCAAAGATAATGCTTCTCGCTTCGGTTCTGAACTGTCCCGAGAAGAGGAGACCTTTCCAGGCAGATCAAGCGACAGGGGCATTGCCCGGCGTGATAGAGTCATGCGGCTTGTTCTGATTTCCGGTTTCGAAGTAGCAGATTCTTCTCTCACCGGCTTGTTGAGAGATGTGTGAAGAGCTGTTTCATCGGCTTTGCGGAGCATGTAGTTCAACTGATCCGACTTGATTGTCGCCTTGTTGGTCACAGTTTTGAGGAACTTCTGCTTGGTCCGGTCGTTCACAAAAAGCTGCTGCTTGAGAATCATGGGCCCGAAATGAATAATCTGATTCTGGCTATTTACCAGTTCCTCCGAGATAGCATCGATGAGATTTATCTTCAGGTTCTTTACCAGCAACATTACTTTGGGAAAAGCAGAAAGTTTGTAATCGGCAGATATCGTTTTTCCGTCGGATATGGGCTGCGACTCCTCCCATCTAAATAAGGAAGAACTGAATATCTGCTTGTTGAACCATCCTCTCTTCAAATGGATGAAAGCATAATCGAACTCAACACTTTCGATATATTGCTCGTCGTATTCAATGTCCAGGATTTGTGTAGGCAATCGATCGGAATCACCCTTCGCTTTTACAAAAAGTGACTCCAATTCATTCTTATCGAGAAAGAGATTATTCCAGCCTGATTCATTTTCCATGAAGTCGTACGGAATAAAGTGGATGTCGTGAATCGCTGAGAGGACGGTGACATCAGTCTTTTCTGAAGCATCGAAATAGTTTTTTACGGATTGAAGCAGATCGAGAAAACGGCTTTTTTCTGACATTTTGTTCTTCACTTGCAATGCTTTCTCGATGGCATCCTTATACCCTTTTATTTTCCAGTTTGCCAGTGCCATATCCTTCTTGAGGTTAAGCAAAACAAGCTGATCGGCCCAATTCTTCCTGTCCTCCTCCGTCGCCTGCTCATCAACCTGCGTCAGATGATCTTCGATGGATACCAATTGTTTTTCGTACTCCTTCAAATGTTTGATATATGCCTTGTACTCCGGCGTTTCCTTCCCTTTGCGAATCAATATTTCATCTTCGGCAGCCAGGAGTGCCTCCAATTCCTGCTCCAGTTCTTTTACTCCTGCATGGTTGAGGATCTCTCTGTAAGCATCGAACAACGTATTATTTGGATTCAGGTCCCAGTACTTATCGGAAGAGGGAAGAGAATTCAGTTCATAGGATACTTGCTGCTTTTTCAGTATGGAGCCTGCGATGCTGGAAGGATCTGTTATCAGACTCTGAGGCTTTAACAACGCCAAATCCTCCATCTCGTAGAGACGCAGCGACGGGCAAATTAAAACCAGATCATTTTCATTTGAACTTTCCGAGAAATAGATCTCCTTCAGTTTTTGATATAACGCGATATAGTATTTCATACGATTAAAACTATTGATGAAGCCGGTAAATTTACCCCAAAGCGTGCCGCCCTTTCTGATGCGCGGCACGCCTTTGGGGGTTGCGGATTTACTCAGATTTACCATCCGTCCATTTGGTAATGGCTGGATTGGGATTGGGTGATTTGGGTACAATATGACACTTATAACCGATGATGTAGCATCCCGGCGACAGTAGATCCTTTCCTTTGGAGCTGGCATCGATGTGCGACTCCTGATTTTCGTAGCTATAACCTCCTCCCAATACAAAAGGGCCAATACCGATAACCCCGCCTGCATTCACGTAGTCTTTCGTAAATTTGGTGTTGGTGGTGCTGTCTCCAAAACGCATGATCACTTCTTTCGCAATGATCAGTTCCGTGATAATTGAGGGCATCAGCCCATCCTTGTCGTTTCCTGTGCTGATCGTATCTCCATTCAGCTCCTGCGGTGAGTTCTCATGCAGTTTCCAATATTTGGATTCCACGAACTCCTGGCTGAACCAACCTCTTTCAACCCTCACTTTTCCCAGTTTGAATGAAATGTAGACGTTGCTCATATCGATTTCCGATTCCCTGTTCTGGTGTTCTCCACCTCCCCTTGCTCCGATGGAAAAGATCCCAAGGTTTAAACCCAGGCCAGCTTTCCATTTGTGGGTGGTGCTGGAGGAGTCTAAGCTGAACTCCCTTTCATTCAGGACGATGGTGGGCCAATTTTTGGATTCCTTCATCACTCCGGCTGGAATGGGAATGGAAGGTGAATAATTGATGTAATCAAGGATGCGGGTGCGCTGGCTGTTGCGAAACTCCGACTGCAATCGTTTCTTGATCACGAGCATGTGTTTTTCTTCTATCTCACTCAGGTAATTCTGAATTCGCTCCACCCCTTCTTTATAGCCGAGCGATTGCCACGCTTTCAAAGCGGTATCTTCCCGTTTCTTCATGTTCTTTCCGTCAATGGAAAGCTGAGCCATAGCATCCGGATCTCCATTATCGGCAGCAACTCTCACCTCGTTGTTCTTTTCTACCTCTGCATAGTACTTCATTTCGTACTCCACATACTTCGCATACATGGGTGACACAAATGAATGCACAACCTCAGGCTGGTTGGTGTCGTCGATCGGCAACGTCTCGTCAAAATCGGGATTCTTGATTTTCTTGATCTTGAAAAGTTTGTTACGCAATGAACTGAGTTTCTTTTCCACCTTGGCATCCATGGGCGTATCCACCACCACCGACCATTGCAGCAGATCTTCATAAACCTTCGACACTCTTTTACTGGAGTCGTTGAAAATCGTCACCTGCCGTCCGTTCTTTCCCTCTACCATGGGCGGAATCTGGGAGGGTATGGCATCCACCATCGCTGCAAATTGTTCCATTTGGAGATACCTTCGGAATTTGTTTTCTGTCAGCAAATTTTTGTATCCCTCCATATCAATAACCGGATTGCCGTTTTTATCCAGAATGGGCTTCCCATCTTTATCAAGCTCCGGCTTGGGAGAGGGAGCTGAACCGAAGAGTCCTTTCAGGGCGAAATCGAAGGTATCGTCGGTCAGCACAATACCAATCGGATCAAAGGCGATAAAATCATTCGGTCCCACTGAATCAGGATCCCCTCCATTGGTAATGGTATCATACACCTGCTTTAGGAGTATACTCATCAGTGAATTTGACCTTGCTTCATCAATTAATTTAGCCATAACATTACAAACAATTATGAATTTTGCATACTCTATTCAGTTTTCTGCATCCCTGTCTTTCGAATTTGTGCACCAATATAGCAGATACTGAAGAAAGGTGTTAGGACTATTTCTCCACAAAATTGTATGAATCAAGCATTAACAATCAATCTCATTTGTGTTATTTTTGCAAAATAATTATCTTAAGTACTGATTGCCAGGAGTTTAAAAACACAAAAAAGATACAAAATAGACATGGCTTGTTCAATCTCTGCCAGCTGAAAGACAAGGCAGCATTACATGGGTAGACGCCGGTATTGGGAGGGAGAAACGTGTGTCATTTTTTTGAAGATGCGGGAGAAATAGGCCAGATCATAAAAACCACATTCTTCAGCTATCTGGCCTATCGGTTTATCGCTGGATGCCAGCTTCTTTTTTGCACAGGTTATTCGCAGATTCATGATGAATAAAGAGGGTGTGTAACCTGATACAGCATTGAGCTTTCTATTAAGCTGAGAAGGACTCACGCAGAGTCTCTCAGCCAGAGATACAGTAGTAAAGCGAGGATTATGTATCTCACTGTATACAATATCGGTAGCTTTTTGAAGGAACTCGATGGAGACATCTTTTTCCTGAGATATATCTCCTTTGAGAAGCGTCCTCATGTACTTTTCCTTCAATAGACGACGGTTTTCCAAAAGCGTTTCAATTTGTATCAACAACTCATTTAAATGAAAGGGCTTGTAGATATAAGCATCCGCACCATGTTGCAATCCTTTCAGGCGATCCTCCAAGGTGCTTTTTGCCGTCAGTAGGATCACCGGAATATGATTCAACAGGACCGATGTACGAATTTCCTTGCAGAGCGTAAGTCCGTCTTTGTTGGGCATCATGATATCCGCGATGATGATATCGGGAATTAAATCGTTTGCACGCTCCCAGCCTTCCACACCATCACTGGCTGTGATCAGATAGTATTGGGTAGGAAGCAATGCTTTGATATATAACACAACATCCATGTTGTCTTCAATGATCAAAACAGTTGCTTTTCCATTTGTTCCGGTCGGTTTGCCCACCAAAGATTTTATTTCAGTCTGGCTTGTCAATGCTTCCTTTGGGGTATACCCATTCATGGGAAGAGGCTTATTCTCTGGGGAGCTGTTCCTGGGAGGAATCATTGTCTCTGTTACCTGGTGCAACGGCAACGTAACGCTAAACACCGATCCTTTTTTCTCCTCACTCTCAACCTCGATCTTTCCATGCATCAATTCAACCAGCTGCCGGATATAACTCAATCCAATGCCACTGCCGTCATTTTTGTCAGCTTGTACTCCCTGATAAAAAAGATCAAAAATATGTTCACTTTCGTGTGCGGGAATCCCCCTTCCATGATCGATAACCTGAAGAATGATCTCTTTATTCTTCACCTTCGTAAGAGTTACAAGTACTTCATCGCCAGGTTTACTGAACTTGATTGCATTGGATAACAAGTTCTGTATGATATCATTGACATACTCTGAAACAAAATCCATCTCGATGACAGATTCGCTATGTACAAAAACCAATTGCATATTTTTACTCTTCGCATAGAGACGAAAAGAATCAATGACCATCTGCACAAATACCACGATATTCCCGTTTTGCCAATCTGGGTTATCCATCCCCGCGTTGATTCTGGCCATATAGAGCAATCTATTTACCAGATTCAGCAAATGCGTCCCTTGCCTGTCTATTGCTTTCAAATATGAATTTGTTTCATCCTGAGAAAGACGCTTCTCTGTTTGCATATGATTGCTCAATCCCAGGATTACGGTAAGTGGTGTCCTGAACTCATGGGTTACGTTGGTGAAAAAGTTTGTCCTTATCCGGTTTAAGTGTCGCAATGCCTTGTTGCTTTTGGTACGTTGCAAATAAGCGTATGAGAGTGCGGCCAATAAAAGGATAAGCAACAGAACGGAGATAAAGGATGCGTAGAGTATGATTCTTTTCTGTCTGGCCCCCATTTCGTTCCTCAGGTTCAAACCAGCAATATATTCTTTGTTCTTTTTCTGTTCGTATCGCAACCTCATATCGGTTACTTTATTCATTTTCTGTACATTTTGAATGCTGTCCTGAAAATCCATACTTATTTTATAGTTATTCAGGGCAAGAAGATAGTTTTCCTGTTTGAGGTGATAGTCATGCAGCAAATAGTAAATCTCGGAGAGATGTTCTGGCGAATGGATTTCTGTCGCAGCTTGTTTGGCCAACTCAATGTACTTCTTCGATTCTTCAAAATCATTCTTTTCCAGCTTAATCCGTGCTATTGCCAGTGCGGCTTCCAGCCAATGCCATGTGTCGGTGATGTCGCTCATCACTTCATAGGCGAGCAAAAATTCACGCTCGGCCAGATCATACTGCTTTTTTTGTTCATAAATTCGACCGAAATATATGTGACATAAGCCGATACCCATCAAAGAGCCCGCCAGTATATTTTGCTCCATAGAACGCTGATAATAAGCGAAAGCGGAATCAATCATTTCTTTTTTTTCGAATACAGCTCCTATATTTGCATAATTTATTGCCTGTCCCACGTGACTTTTAAGCATTTTCTCTTCTTTCAGTGCTTCTCTAAAAGACTTCTCTGCTTCCGCATAGTTATCAAAAGAGAGATGAATATTGCCGATGCCGTTGATCGCCATCACCCGATTTTTCCGTCCATCCGGTGTGTTTCTCCCTGAGAAAGCTTCTGCCATATGCAGTGCCTGGTAATGATAATCGGATGCTTCAGGTAATGCTCCTATTCTTCGGAAATCTGTCCCAATATTATTCAAAGCCTGTGTAATTCCGATGGTATCCTTGATCTTGTAGGCGAAGACCAAACCTTGCTGGTGGAACGCAATGGCCCTCGAAAAATCGGACAACTTACGCATTCGATCTCCCAACTCTTTATACAATACCGAAAGAGTGAGCTCGTCCCTCTCTTTTGTACTTTTTTTTAAAAAAATATGAATCGAGTCGTTTGTAAAGTTTTTTTGTGAGATTCTTTCTTCAATTTTCTTCTTCTCTTCTACTGAAAAACTCTGTTCATCCTCACCCAGGTTACAGGAAGCGATCCATAGCATGATCTGCAAGAAAATTGCTGTGAGGAATAAAGAACGACCCCCTCCTATACAAGAAGAAATCGATAGATTTATATGTTTTAAATTGAAGCACATAATCTATATTTTGACACAAAAATAACCAAAGATTTGAATTGTCCATTCTTTTTCCAAAATATTTCTATTTATAACCTATTTATTTTAAATAGGTTATTGCACATATCGACCCTCATTCTTGCAATATAAAGACACTTTTTAAAGAGATCTCCCAGGAGTATCTTCTCTGGTTAAGCAAGCATTCATTCATTTCTATTACAAACAGCGAAGAAAAGGATGCACAAAAAAAAGCCCCGGGATGATATCCCGGGGCTATGTATATACAATGTAACGTTCCTTACTCTGCAACCACTTCAAAAGGAATTTCCACTGAAATCTCTTTGTGTAATTTCACAGTTGCTTTGTAGTTGCCCAATTCTTTTACCTGATCTTTCAACAGGATCAGTTTCCGGTCGAGTTCGAAACCTTTTGCCATCAAAGCATCAGCAATCTGAATGTTGTTCACTGATCCGAAAATGGTACCCGTGGAACTTGCCTTGGCACCGATTGTCAGTGAAACACCTTCCAACTTATTGGCAAGGGCCTGTGCGTCTGCTTTTATTTGAGCAAGCTTGTGTGCGCGTTGTTTCTGGTTTTCGGCCAGTACTTTTTTGGCCGATTCGCTGGCGATGACAGCCTTCCCTTGTGGTATGAGAAAATTGCGGGCATACCCTTTTTTCACATTTACAACGTCATCTTTATAGCCCAGGCTAATGATATCTTCTTTCAATATTACTTCCATCTCTTTTTCCTCCTTTTTATTTCATTAAATCGGTCACATAGGGAAGCAGGGCAATATGACGAGCCCTTTTCACTGCTTGCGCGATACGGCGTTGAAACTTCAATGATGTACCTGTAATTCTTCTTGGCAGAATTTTACCCTGCTCATTCAGGAACTTCTTCAGGAATTCGGGATCCTTGTAATCGATGTATCTAATGCCATTCTTTTTGAATCGGCAGTATTTTTTCTTCTTTACATCTACTGACAGCGGGGTCAAATATCTGATTTCTGATTGTTTAGCCATTTCTTAGTCCTCCTTTTCGTTTAATTCTACCTCTGCGTCAACCACTTCAGCCTTTCTCCTGCTTCTTGGGTTTTACATTATCCGTAGCTCCGTGCATGCGTTTCCTGTCTTCCTGCCACCTTTGTTATTTCGTCTCTTCTCTGCATATTCCAATGCAAATTTATCCTGTTTCACAGTTAAGAAACGGATCACTCGTTCGTCACGACGGAAATTAAGCTTCCAGTTTTTCCACTACCGAAGGATCGGCGTTGAACTCGAGGAAAGTGTAAAAACCGGTCGTTTTCTTGTCGATGGTATAGGCCATCTTGCGCAATCCCCAGTCTTCTTCGTTGATAATTTCAGCCCCTTGCTCTTTGAGGAGGTCCTTGAATTTTTCAACCGCTTCCTTCATCTGAGCATCAGACAAAACGGGAGTCAAAATGAAAACGGTTTCGTAATTATTCATACTAAATTAATTATTAATGCGTTAAATAAACTAACATAATTTTTCGAGCGGCAAAGATACAACAAATTATCTAATTATCAAAGTCCTAATCATTTTAACTTTTCATGAGGGATCGATTTTTTCACTGGGCCTCAGGCAATCAACTTTTTCATCTTATCTTTGTTAAGAGCTATCCAAACAAATGCATAAAAATGAAGAAAACAACTAACCAGGCACTGGTCATTTTCGGTGCCTCCGGCGACCTCACGTACAGGAAACTGATTCCCGCCGTATTTGATCTCTATATGAACGGATCGCTTCCGGAAGGATATGCCGTATTGGGTGTAAGCCGTACTGAGTTCACGGATCATCAGTTCCGGAAAAAGATGAAGGAGGGAATCAAACTGTTTGCGCATTATAAAGATGCGCCCAAGGAGAAGATCGATGATTTTCTCACCCGGCTTTATTACCTGAGCATCGATACCGGAAAAGGTGAAGAATACATCCACGTGAAGGATAAGCTGCATGCGTTGAACAAGAAACTTAATCTTGGACAGAACTATATTTTTTACCTATCCACCCCTCCCTCACTCTACACCATTATTCCAAAATATCTTTATGGACAGGGACTTACGTTGCAGCAAAAGGGATTCAGGAGAATCATCATTGAAAAGCCTTTTGGCCGTGACCTGCAATCGGCCATCGGGCTGAATGAGCAGTTGCTGGAGTTCTTCGACGAGGATCAGATATACCGGATCGACCACTATCTGGGAAAAGAAACGGTACAGAACCTGATGGTGACCCGTTTTGCCAATGGCATTTATGAACCGTTGTGGAATCGCAATTTTATCCAGCATGTGGAGATCACCGCAGCAGAGAATATCGGTGTGGAGGATCGGGGCGGTTACTACGATCACTCGGGTGCCTTGCGCGATATGATACAAAATCACCTGCTCCAGGTAGCCTCCTTGGTGGCGATGGAACCACCAGCCAAGCTCACGGCGGAAGATATCCGGTATGAAAAGATGAAAGTCTTTCGTTCATTGCGCCCCTTCAGTAAAAGTGACTTGAAAAAGAATGTAATTCGCGGACAATATACCGAAGCCCTCGTCAGAGGGAAAAAATATAACGGTTATCGGGATGAGAAAAATGTGGACAAAGATTCCCGCACCGAGACCTATGCAGCCATGAAGGTCTATATCGACAACTGGCGCTGGCAAGGCGTCCCCTTTTATATCCGCACCGGAAAAAGATTGCCGACTAACGTCACGGAGGTTGTGATTCATTTCAAACCTTCACCACAGAAGCTGTTCAAATTAGCCGACAACTCTACCCAATCCGACAACCAGCTTATTCTTCGCATCCAACCCGATGAAGGCATTCTGCTGAAGACCGGCATGAAGGTTCCCGGAAGCGGTTATGAGGTGAAATCGGTCAACATGGATTTTCACTACACCGAACTGAACGATCATTACATCCCCAGTGCCTACGAAAGATTGATCCTCGACAGCATGATCGGAGACAACATGCTCTACATGAGCAGTGAAGCTGCCGAGGAGACCTGGAAATTCGTACAGCCTGTGCTCGATTACTGGGAGAGCAATAAGGAAGCGCCACTCCACGGATATCCCTCCGGATCGTGGGGACCCGATGTGGCGGACGACCTGATTGAGGGAAAAGAAAACACATGGCGTTACCCATGCAAAAATCTGGCGGAAGACGGAATTTATTGCGAATTATAAAAACTGAAATATGGATATCAGAATATTCTCAAACCAGGACGACTTGAATCAATCGTTCACAGTCTGGTTCAAAGAGATCCTGGCACAGAAAGAAACAGTCACTGTGGCTCTTTCGGGAGGCTCCACACCCAAGTCGCTGTTCGACTATTGGGCACAGCTCCCGAAAGGGGAGATCGACTGGGAAAAAATAAAATTCTTCTGGAGTGACGAGCGTTGTGTACCGCCCACCGACGACGACAGCAACTACAAGATGACAAAAGATCATCTCCTTGATTTCGTGTCGGTGCCGCGGGAGAATATCTTTCGCATACAAGGAGAGAACGATCTGGAAGCGGAAGCCAAACGATATGGCGATTTACTCGGCATCGAACTGGAAACAATCAACGATGTTCCCGTCTTCGATATCCTGATGCTGGGAATGGGAGACGACGGACATACCGCGTCCATTTTTCCACATGAAATAGCGCTTTGGCATCATCCGGCAAATTGTGTTACGGCAACCCACCCCAAGAGCGGACAGGTACGTGTGAGCCTCACGGGCAAGGTAATCAATGCCGCCCAGCATGTGGTGTTTCTGGTTACCGGCGAGAATAAGGCTGATAAGGTGGCGGAAATCATCGGTCATCCACAGAGGGTTGAAAAAAAATATCCGGCAGCACTGGTGCAACCGGATTCAGGAAATCTTCTTTGGTTTCTCGATGAAAAAGCAGCCCGAAAGCTGACTGCTAAAGATGATTAACGCACCGGCTTAATCTTGTAATCACAGTACACCTTCCCCTTTTCCATGTTGGAAAGTTTGCTTTTGATCATCCTTTTGCGCAGGGGAGAGATCTTGTCCACAAACATGATCCCGTCGAGGTGATCATATTCATGCTGGATCACCCTCGCCATATATCCCTCATACGTTTCATCGTGAGGTTGCAGATCTTCATCTAGATATGATATCCGTATTTTGTCTTCGCGGGGCACTTTCTCATGGACACCCGGAATACTCAGGCATCCCTCTTCAACCAGTACCTCTTCGCCGCTGCGCTCTGTGATGTGGGCATTGATAAACGCCTTTTTAAAATCGTTGAACTCAGGATGTTCCTCACTCGCCATTGGAGCAAGATCCACCACAAAGATGCGATCCTCAAGCCCCACCTGTGGCGCGGCAAGACCTACACCATCAGCATCATACATGGTTTCAAACATGTTGCCGATCAGCTCTTTCAAGTTGGGATAATTTCCCGGATCTATATCCCGGGTTACCTTACGCAACACAGGTTGACCATAAATATAAATGGGTAAAATCATAATTTCATTCTTTTGCTTTCCATATATCCCTGCAGGATAATGGTGGCACTGATCTCATCAACCAGTGCCTTGTTTTGTCTCTCCTTCTTTTTGAGTCCTCCGTCGATCATGGTCTGTTGAGCCATCTTTGATGAAAACCTTTCGTCGTAATATTCTACTGGAATATGGGGATATATTTTCCTGAGCCTGTTTACAAAAGGTTCCACCCGTTTCATATTTTCGGAGGGCTCATTGTTCATTTGCTTTGGCAAGCCAACGACAATCACCGCTACCTCTTCCCTTCTCAGGTAATCTTCCAAAAAATCAAATAGTTTCGGAGTCTCTACCGTTGTCAGCCCGTTGGCAATAAGCTGTAAGGGGTCGCTTACTGCTATCCCTGTACGTTTTTTCCCATAATCGATGGATAACAGGCGAGCCATAATTTCAGTGTGTATCGAAAGTGCGCCTGCGCAGTTCAAAGTCGCGTCCCAGATACTTTTCACGCACCACGGGATTGTCGGCCAGTTCTTCGGCCGTACCCTGAAACAGTACCTTCCCTTCAAAAAGAAGATAAGCACGGTCGGTGATGCTTAGCGTCTCATCCACGTTGTGGTCGGTGATGAGAATGCCGATATTTCTGAACTTCAGTTGTGCCACAATCGACTGGATATCCTGTACCGCGATGGGGTCGATACCAGCAAAGGGCTCGTCGAGCATGATGAATTTCGGGTCAATTGCGAGGCAGCGTGCAATCTCGGCACGGCGTCGCTCACCACCCGAAAGGCGGTCACCCAGGTTCTTGCGCACCTTCTGCAGACCAAATTCCTCTATCAGTGTCTCCAGCTTCTCCTTTTGTGCCTTTGCAGACATATCGGTAAATTCCAACACCGATTTAATGTTATCTTCCACCGTCATTTTCCGGAAGATAGAAGCTTCCTGAGCAAGATAACCAATACCATTCTGTGCTCGTTTATAAACCGGATAACCGGTAATATTCTGATTACCGATGAAGATTTCGCCTTCGTTGGGGACAATCAGCCCGACAGTCATGTAAAATGTGGTCGTCTTGCCGGCTCCGTTCGGGCCGAGCAACCCGACAATCTCTCCTTGCTTCACGTTGATGGAAACATGGTTCACCACGGTCCGCTTGCCGTATCGTTTCACCAGATTCTCCGTACGCAGCATCAGCGGTTCGGCCTGCTGCGCCGTTTCGTCGTGAGAAGCGGCAATCACTTCTGTATCAATGGGAGGCATCCTATCATCAGCACGTTCATCCATCTGTTCCGAAATTTTGGCAAAGATACGAAAAAGTTGCCAGTTTAGCGCGTCGCGGTGAGCACAATCGCAGCTTTTTCCATTTCTCCGTTCACAGGCGGGTGCATCTTCGCCACGCTCACACTCACAGTGGAAATTTGAGGGAACACGGTGATAACACGTTCCATAATACGGCCAGCCAGATGTTCCAACAGCTTGGAGGGTTGCTGCATCTCCGCCTTCACCAGCTCAAACACCTCGGCATAATTGATCGTATCACCCACCTCATCGCTCCTGCAGGCAGCCGTAATATCTGCGTCCAGCGTCATGTTCACCACAAACACATTCCCGATTTCTCTTTCTTGTGGGAGTACGCCGTGGTATGCGTAAAACCGCATATTTGACAGTTCAATTGTTGTCTTCATATATCTTTTATCTCTAACGTTTGTTCGAGCTCCTGCTGAATCAAATTTAAGAACAAATTTGTTATATTTGTTGTTTTATTGGCAAAATTAACGAGTAATGAAGACAAATGAAATCCCCGAAAGGCTGTCAGCCTTGAGAAAATTCATGGAGGAGAAGCAACTGGATGCATTCATCATTCCCAGTACCGACGCCCATGTAAGTGAATATCCCCCCAAGCATTGGGAATCCAGAAAATGGATCAGTGGCTTCACCGGTTCAGCCGGCACAGCCGTCGTCACCAAAGAGTTGGCAGGCGTATGGACCGATTCACGTTATTTCCTTCAGGCTGCCGACGAGTTGGCGGATACGGGATTTGAACTCTTTAAAATGGGCCAGGCCGACACGCCCGATATGACCGAGTGGATTGTTGCACAGGTAGGACAGGATGGTACCGTTGGTATCGACGGGCTGGTCTATGCTGCTTCTGACGCCCTCGCCCTGCTAAACAAGCTTCAGACTAAAAATATTCAACTGGAGTCCTCATTCGATCCGTTTTCGGAAATTTACAAAGATCGTCCGGAAATTCCCAAAAACGAAGCTTTCATTCTCCCCGAGGAGATCGCGGGTGAATCGGTAAAGAGTAAAATTAACAGAATCAACAGCGAGTTGAAAAAGGTGGATGCCAACGGCATCATCATCGTCACCCTCGATGCGGTAGCATGGACCTTTAACCTCAGGGGCAACGATGTGGACTACAACCCGGTAACTGTCGCCTACGGATATGTCTCGGAGAATGAGACCATCCTGTTTATCGATCCGGAAAAAATGACCGATGAGGCTGCAAATGCTTATGCAGAGCAAGGTGTCACCCTTCAGGATTATCAGGATATATTCGACTATGTAGCCAACCTGCCTGAGAACAGCACGGTCTGCATTACCGGGAGTAAGATCAATTACAAATTGCGTCAGACTATTCCCTCCTCATGTCGGGTAGTGGATCTCCCTTCGCCGGTAGATCTGATGAAGAGTGTGAAAAATGAGACAGAACTCAACGGTTTCCGCAATGCAATGATCAAAGATGGCGTGGCTCTGGTAAAGTTTTACATGTGGCTTGAGCAGGCTGTACCTGCGGGCGAGGTAAACGAGGTGACGGTGGCGGAGAAACTGCTCGAATACCGTTCTCAGCAAGACCTATTTGTGGGTGAGAGTTTCGGCACCATTGCCGGATATGGGCCCAACGGCGCGGTGATTCACTACCATGCATATCCGGAAACCTGCCTGCAGGTAGAACCGATGGGATTGCTGCTGATCGACTCGGGCGGACAGTACAAGAATGGCACAACCGACATTACCCGCACGGTGGCGGTAGGAGAACTTACCAAACAGATGAAAGCGGATTATACTCGGGTACTGAAGGGGCACATTGCGCTGGCGAGCGCCATCTTCCCCGAAGGAACACGTGGATCTCAGCTGGACATTCTGGCTCGCAAGTCTTTATGGGAAAACGGACTCACCTACTGGCACGGAACAGGACATGGCATCGGCCATTTTCTCAACGTGCACGAGGGTCCACAAAACATCCGCTTGGAAGAGAATCCCACCAAACTACAACCCGGGATGGTTACTTCCAACGAGCCGGGCCTGTATCGCGCCAATCAGTATGGCATCCGCATTGAAAACCTCATTGTGACGCAGGAATATCAAAAAACAGAAGAGTTCGGTACGTTCTACAACTTTGAGACCATCACCCTTTGCCCCATCGATACGACACCTATTGCGAAGAAACTGCTGACCAAGAGGGAGATTAAGTGGCTGAATAAATACCACAAAATGGTATATAGCAAGCTGAAAAATCATCTGAGCAAGGAAGAGAAAGCATGGCTAAAAAGTAAAACGAAATCCATATAACAGAAATTAAATCTGTGGATGTATCATCAAAAAATAAAATCTTTACATGGCTTTAATTAAATCTGTTCGCGGCTTCACGCCCCAAATCGGTGAAAACAGTTATCTGGCAGAAAATGCCACCCTCATCGGCGATGTGGTGATAGGCCGCGATTGCAGCATCTGGTACAACGCTGTATTGCGCGGCGACGTGAACTCCATTCGGATCGGCGACCGGGTGAACGTGCAGGATGGCACCGTCATCCACACCCTTTATCAGAAATCGGTCTCTATCATTGGCAACGATGTCTCCATCGGACACAATGTGGTTATTCATGGAGCAAAAATTGAGGATGGCGCTTTGATCGGAATGGGTGCCATCGTGCTCGATCATGCCGTAGTGGGTGAAGGGGCGATCATTGCCGCCGGAGCGGTGGTATTGAGCGGCACACAGGTAGAGCCCGGCAGCATCTATGCGGGTGTTCCTGCTAAATTCGTAAAGAAGGTCGATCCGGAGCAGTCCAAAGAGATGAACCAGAAAATAGCCAGCAACTATTTAATGTATGCCGGTTGGTTTAAGGAGGACGACTCCTCGAATTTATAAATTACAAGGAGAGGGAGCATGTAGCTTTCCTGCCCGAATCAAGAGGCTGTCTCGAAAAATATTTCGAGACAGCCTTTTTTCATTTTCATATTTTCCGTTGAAGGGGGTACTGCCCGAGTATATCGGCAGTGAAATAGTTCTGAAATATGGAAGAAATAGCTTTTTCCTCGGATAACGGAAGGGTATTGGAAGGGTAATGGGTCGTTATCTCCTTATTGTTATATAAGCGAAATACAAGGGATATAGGGAGAGATACCGAACCAGGTACGAACCAGGTACGAACCAGGTAGCAAGAAAAGCCGTCACATGTTAAAACATGCGACGGCCTTCTTGATTTCCTAAACGGATCGTAAATTTTCTTTTAATCTTTCAACACACCCGAAATGAATTGATTTCCACTGGCATCGGTCACCACGGCCGGTTGATCGGCTTTTGTCAGGGAGGCCGTGCGCACAGGTCTCAGTTCATAGGTATGAACCGGGTTGTATTTCATTGTCCACAGAAAAGGGAACAGAAAGAAAATTCCACCGATAATGGCACCCACATCGGCACTTTCATCTCTCGACAGCGTGGTATACAGTGGTTCGTATCCCTCTTTTTCCAGCCGGATTTCGGTTGTGCTTCCTACAATTCTTGTGTCGGAATGGGAATAGGGAGTTCTTCCTTTGTACTCACCATTCATGTACACTTTGGCGCCACTCGGATCGGACTGGATTAATGTGCTACTTGAGCAACTGGCAAATAATACTGCCACAGCCAGTAACAATGCGGCAGATTTCATGAAAAAAGAATTTTTAGGCATATCGATCATGTTTTTGTAAAAGTATTCTGCAAAGATAGATTTTTTTCACAATCACACACAATTATAAATATGCATATTCACTTTTGAAGTTTTCTTTGGGAATAGCAGGAAAATAGACCGGCTATTTTTGCATTTTTTAAGCCGCACTACTGCAACTTTTTTTCACATATCCCATCTTACCAATAAAACCACATCATATCCCGGTATTTGCAAGGTTGATTTATCGGGTTACTTAATTTAATTTGTTATGAGATATCTATTATTGTTGATTTTGATCTTTCCCTTCGTATGCACGGAAGCACAGCAAAATCCCCCTCTCCGCATCGGTATTGAATATGGTTCGTATGGGATGGCAGGCGAGATAGATGACCGATGGGAATTCCGTCTGGCCAAAACGCCTTACGTATCTCAGGAGGATGGAACCGGTAGTGAACATGTATATGGCGAAGGTGAGGTGGATTATGCAGGACTGAAATCGGAACTTTCCGTGTGGGGCAACCGGCTCACCTTGGCTTCAGGTTTACGGTATACACGAATTAATCAGCAGATATCACCAACCTGGGAATCTCCGCTTTACTTGTACCTTCCTTCGAGTCAGGGGATAGAACTTTTTCGTGTTCGTGGAATGAGTGAATCACTCGGGTACATAGGCGTACCCTTAGAGGCAGATATCCTGCTATGGGGACGACTCAGTAATTGGCAGGCATACGTGAAAGCGGGTATGCAGGCCGGTGTGAAAATACATGGAAAAACTTCACTCGATTTTGTGTCGAGAGAGATGGAAAAGTACGGTGACGAGATAATTACTGCAGCTGGGGATGCACCGTCTGATTTCTTCCTAAATACATACGGCGGTCTCGGGTTACGCCTGATTCTCAATAACGGGATCCGCTTATCTATCGAGGCCCTGTTTTCGCCAAACTTCCTCACAAAAGATAACTTCTCGCTGCTCACCTCTGAAACTTACGGTGGCGGACAACTCTCGGTTTCTTTCCCTGTGAATCTTTTTCAACAAAGTAGAAAAAATTAAAAATTCAATCATGAAGCATATCCATCTCGTAATATTTACACTCATCCTTGTCGTCACGGCAGGATGTTCACGCACTTTTGAGTACCGCATCTCAGACTCTGTGTTTATTGAAGATGCTGAGAACCCGGGACTTCCCATATACTCTGAAAAAGGCTACAACAGTTTTGGCGTCTATTGGGGATTGACTCCCTGGAGAACCGGGAGTGAACATGATCCTTCTAAAATAGTGGTAAAAGATGATTCATGTCATATCCATCTCTCCGGCAGCATCGATGGAGAGATGCCCTATACGCTGGTGCTCTCTTTTCCCGACTATACACCGGACAGTTTTACAGATTTGCTCTCCCTGAACGGAAAAAGCTTCGATCTGCCTGCAACGGAATGCGTTGTTTCCCTGTTATTAGGCAACTCTCGGCGTGATTTAAAAATCCTGGAAGGGGAATTCAAAATTAAGCGAGCGCAAAACTTATATATCGATAAAGAGCTTCAGGGTACAGTCCTATCCGGCATATTCTCTTTCAAGGCAACTGTGGACGATGAGCCGACAACCTTCTCCAACGGACGGTTCGACATGCGCTTCGGCGAAGATAATTTCTACTATCTTTCGTGAGCAGTACCTTTGCGATCGGCAGCGACCATTTTATAGAGTTGATCGTTGGGACGGATCTTTTCGTTGATTTGAATGGAGAAATGATCACCTTTCAGTGCCTCGGCGACAGTTTGAAGATTCACCCTGATGTCATTGGCAGTCACAAACAGTGCGCCGGTGGTTGGACCGGTGATCAACAGTTCGTCGCCCTGTCTGACTGATTGTGTCTCAACCAGAAACTCCGTCACACCCAGGTTGCCGAAGTGTTTGATGGCTTTCCCCACATATACTTTCCTCTTCGTAGCACCCGACCCGTAACGGTGCGTCCACTCGCCCAATCGCTGTCCCAGATAATAACCGTCCCAGAAACCCCGGTTAAACACGGTCGCTAGTTTTTCGTTCCATCCATCTATCTTCTCCTGGGTAAATGTATTGTTGCAGTAGGATTCAATTGCTTCCCTGTAACAGGTGGACACAATACGCACATATTCCGGTCCTCGTGCGCGCCCCTCAATCTTGAACACCCGTACGCCGGCATCCATCATCTTGTTCATAAAATGGATGGTTTTCAAATCTTTGGGCGACATGATGTATTCGTTGTCGATCTCCAGTTCGATGTCGCTTGTTTTATCTTTTACAATATATCCCCTGCGGCAGATCTGATTGCACTCACCCCGGTTGGCGGAGAGATTTTTCTCATGCAGGCTGAGATAACATTTACCGGAAACGGCCATACAAAGCGCACCATGGGCGAACATCTCAATCTGGATCAGTTTGCCACCAGGACCTTTGATCTGTTGTTCCACGATATCGTGGTGAATGGCCGCCACCTGATCGAGATTCAGTTCCCGCGCCAGCACCACCACATCGGCATACTGGGCATAAAAGCGCAGCGACTCGGTGTTGGTGATATTCAGCTGTGTGGAAAGGTGCACTTCCACGCCAATACTTCTGGCGTACATCAACACGGCCACATCGGCCGCGATGATGGCAGAGAGGTTTGCCTCCTTGGCCGCATCCACGATCCGGCGCATCAATGTCAGGTCGTTGTTGTAAATAATCGTGTTGACCGTGAGATAACTTTTCAGGTTGTTCTCCCGGCATATTTTCGCGATATGGTGCAGGTCGTCTATCGTGAAGTTGTTGGAAGATTTGGAGCGCATATTCAATCCCTCGATTCCGAAGTAGATGGAATCGGCGCCTCCCTGTATGGCAGCCATCAATGATTCGTAAGAACCTGCCGGCGCCATTATTTCGTAATCTTTTCTCGATTTCATGCTGAAGCTCTGATTTTGGATGCAAAATTACGAAAATTAAAGCAATTGCCCCAAAGAGGATTGGATGGGAATCCGGAAAAACCGGAGATTACCAGGAAATTGGGCCGTGATCGGGGGCATTACAAGTAAAAAGGTGCAACCATATTGGCCACACCTCTTACACAATGAAAAGTTATTGATTCAGGAATTGCATGCGATGCATACAGTCCCCATATTTTAAATTTGCGTTACTTACATTATTCCTTTGCTGCAAGTTGCTTGATAAAACCTTCGGCATCGGTAAACGCAGCGCCCATGACGTCCTGCATTACACCACCTATCTCTGCAGCAAACATCGCGGCGTTCATGCGTGACAGATAGGTTTCTCCGTCAGTTTTCTGATAAACAGCAATCCGACAAGGCATCATGTTGGCATAAATGCGCAAGGCATCCTCCGAAAGCAACTGATACGCATAATCAGGCTTGCAAAGCTCCACCACCTTCACCGGCAGAACTACCTTCCCATTCTTGCGCATTGTTTCCTGCAGATCGAGTGTCTGTATTACCTTCCACCCGTTTTCCAGCGCAACATCGGCAAGCCGCTGTTGCGTTTCTTCGAAACCATACCGACTTCTATTTTCAAAAAACATCGCATCCATCACAGGCCTCCTTTACGATTTCTTTAATAGTACTTCCTCAATAGCCTGTTTGAAGGCATCTTTCGGCAATGCTCCCTGAGCCATCTGCGGAGCCTCATTCATCGGGATGAAAAGCAACGACGGAATGCTGCGGATACCAAATTCTCCTGCCAGCTGCTGCTCTGCCTCGGTGTCCACTTTGTAAATATAAATTTGTCCATCATACTCCTGGGCCAGTTCCTCCAGAATCGGGGCGACCATTTTACAGGGTCCACACCAATCGGCATAAAAATCGATGATTGCGGGCTTGTCACCCAAGTAAACCCATTTATCGGGGTTCTCTTCAAAATTAGCCACTTTCTTCAAAAAGTCGGCTCTCGTTAAATGAATTGTTTTTGCTGTTGTCATTGTAGTTGTTGTCATATTGTTATCTGTTTTAATATTGTTTGTTTCCGGGGTTGCTTCAGTCGCAGCCGTTGCTTTGTTTTGCTGCGTGTTGTTGCATGAAGCCAATCCAATTATCAATGCAGTTGCTGCTAACAGTAGTTTCTTTGTTGTCATGATTGATCGTTCTGTTTATTTTCGTTTTGTTCTGTTGTTTCAATTACTTTCTTCGGACTTTTTTTCTGTGAAAACATGTCGAAAAAGAGATAACCTATTACTGCACCGTAAATCATCATCCTGTACGGGTTGGAGGTGATGGGACAAGTGCCACTCACGCATCCCACATAGTAATAATAAAGATAGCCTGCCAGCGTTCCTGCTGCTATTCCGGCGATTTTAAGCCAATGTTTTATAAAAAATGCTCTCATCATTTCATTGATTTAATTTAAAGATCCTGTTTCCGTTAAATGCGATTCAACATGCTGGTTATCGCAATGCATGATACAATTCAACACGTTTTTGATGCGGCTGTCTTTGAGAGAATAATAATTGTTTTTACCACTTTTGCGACAGTGCAGAATGCCCTTTGCCCGCATGTCGGTGAGATGATGAGACAGAAGCGACTGCTCACATTCCATATTCTCCTGGAGTTGACTCACGGTCATTTCAGGAGATCGCGACAACTGCATCACCACGCAGAGACGGGTTTCATTGGCCAGCGCCCGCAACAGGTAAGCCGCTTCACTAAAACGTGTGGCATCAATCTTGCGATTTTTTGTTTCTCTATTTTGACCTATTTCGATATCCATTTTTAATGACAATTGGTAAATCAATACATGAACATATATTCATGTATTTTTGTTCAAAAAAACAGCAAATTTTTTGCGTTAAAAAGTTTTTATCTGATTTGAATGTAGTAGGTAAGTTTTGCTTCGATCAGGCGGTGGGCAGAACGGGAAAAGTAGGCATTCGGACTGTTCCGGCTTTCGAAAACGAAAAGATCTCCCAGCCCGAAATAGTACCGTCCTTCCAGATTAAGAATTCCCCTTCCTGTCTTCAACTCCAGTCCAATTCCTCCCGTCAGGCCGTAATCAAACTTTCTTAATGCATCGGATGGGCTATACTGGCCACCGATGGGTGCTTCGGGGTCGGCAGATTGTTTTTCTGCAATATCATCTGCCAGTGCCTGACTCATGGCCTGCTCATCGTTCAGGAGTATGCTGATTTGCGGCCCGGCATTCACGATAAAACGAAGCTTCTTTCCGAAGTAGATGTGGGTAAGCACAGGGATTTCAAGATAATTCAATGTCCTGCTATATGAAAAATCGTTTCCGGGATCGAATTCTTCGGTCCATCCCCGCTTCGAATAGTTCACTTCAGCAATCAGTCCCAAATGTTTCTCCGTAATAACTTTGGCTGAGAGACCGCCATGCATCCCCATCATGAACGATTGCTGGATGGTGGGCATAAAATCCATCCCTGCCGACATCACTCCACCTCCCACACCCAGGTAGAGTTCACTTTTAAAGGCATCTTTCTTCTGCGCATGGACAGGGCTGATGCTGATCATGGCAAAAAGGAGTATCGGTAAAAAAGGTTTCATCGGCTTCTGTCGGTTTGGTTGATTCTTCCGTTGGTATCGTAATAGATAAAATAGAGTCCGCTGTTGATAAATCCTCCCCAGTTGCTCACCCGCTCAAAGTGAAATGCAAATTGAAGAGAGTTGATGCGTATGCTGGCAATATCTTGTTCGAATCGGGTACCGTACCGGTTCAGGGCTGTCATGAAAAACAGGCCGGTGTCATATCCCCACAGACCATACGAGGGATGCGTATCCATCAGATTCCGTCCATACCATTTGTTGAAATTGCGGGTGAATGCTTCGGTACGGGGATTGGCCTTATCGATAAAGAAAGGGGTATAGATATAGGTACCAAATAGATGATAATCAGCAACCTGATCGGTGTAAGTCTGCCATTCGGGGTAGCCAAAAAGGCGAATAGCTGTGAGTGAGTCGGTTTCTCTCACCTCCTTCAATTCATAGATTAACTGTCGGAGGGTATTGGAGTCGGCTGAAGTAGGCAAGATCACATTTTCCTTACCGGAACTCAGCAAAGGGATGATGGCGCTGTTTGTTGATTCCGTCAGAGAGATTGTTTGATAGCTTAATCCATTCTCCCGTAACATTTTCTGGAGTTCGGCCGTGAACTCTTTCTTATCGTTTTGACCACCAGTAGCAAAGATGATGTTGGCATTGCGGAATGTCTCTACAAATACCGAGGATGCTTTCGTGAGAGTGGCACTGCTGATTGGGTTAACCTGGAAAATATTACCATTGTTCAGCACCTCTCCGTTACTTTGTGAGAAGGGGACCACGTATTTGATGTTATTCGCACGGGAGAAGTCGGAAATCAAGCGGATCTGAGCATCGTTCACCCCGCCAATAACGAGATTTAGCGAGCGCATTTCAATGGTTTCAAGCAAGCTTTTCAATTTGCCGGTGTCGTCTCCCTTCCCTATCTCAAATACGAATAACTCCAGATTCACACCGTTGTTTTTCATTTCCTCCACTGCCAGCAGGAAGCCTTCGTAGTATTCCTGTAGGCGGAGGTGCCCCCTGCCTGTCTCATCGAGGAATGGCAACAGAAGGCCCACACGCATCACGTCGACCTTACTGGATGGCAGATATTGTGTCAGCAAGCGGTTTGCTTCATTCTCCTGCGTACGGGCATCTTTTTCAAGCAGGCTCCTCTTCACTGGAATAATCAACTCCATGTTGGCTTTCAGTCCATCTGAGATTTTCGGATTCAACCGTTCTATTTCGGAGGCCTCAACCTGGTAGTTGCGAGCAATGCTGTAAAGGGTTTCCTTTTTTTGTACTTGATGGGTAATATTTTTTGTCTGGTGCTCATAAGGAGCAATTACTTCATATGATTCGAAAAAAGGGATGCGGATGGTCTTGCCGATCTGAAAAGTTTCGGCTGACAAGCCGGGGTTGGCCAGCATCACATCTTCCGGTTTCAGAGAATACGTTTTTGAAACCGAATAGAGAGTCTCTTTGGGCAGGATGGTATGGAAACGATAGTTCTCCTCTTTTTCTTCGCTGATCACGCGACGCTGCGGGATAGTGAGTAGCTGACCCACTGTGATGCCCTCGCTGGCCCCGGGGTTATACCGATTGATTTCAGCTACCGTGGTGTGGTACATATTGGAAATGCTGTACAGCGTCTCACCTTTCGAAACCGTATGTTGGAATGTGCTGTTCTGATCGACCGATTCTGCGGGGTCCGTCTGACTGGAATCTGGAGAGGAAGAGCGCCATGAATTATCATTGTTAACCGGGATAAGTAGCTCCTGTCCGTTTTTCAGTCCCGCATTTGATGAGGGATTGTGGCGAATGATCTCTGCGATTGGTGTAGAGAACATGCGGGAGATGGCATAGAGTCCTTCACCCGATTTAACCTTGTATTTAAAATAACGCTGTCCGTTCAGTGTCACCGTTTCGTAGGAGCTGTCCTGCGCCTGCAGTGGCTGAAACCCGTTATGCAGCAAGAACATCAGGATAAATACCGGCGTGAGAAAAAAGATGTTACGCATTTCAACAGTTTTATGTGAAGTTGATTATACAACTTTTAACGCACAAAAATAGGAAAATTTATTTGATTCCTGCTGCTCTCCACCCTCTCTTACGGATTGTTTGACAGTAATTAAACTATTTAAACAGAAAGGCATGATCAGCTTACGTTACCCAGCCCGGCTAAAAGGGCAACGGTTCTTTATTCTGGAAGAGGAAAGCGGCCGGATCGGCTGCATCATTTTGATTACTGGTACCCATGACGTGATTATTCATCCGCGAAGGCCTTTCCACATACTTCTGCCCCACAGCATAGTCGTCCAGGTTTTTGAAGCGGGCATATTCATTGTCGAACCGCATGTTAGCAATGCCGGTGGGTCCATTACGGTGCTTCGCGACGATGATCTCCGCGATGCCCACCAGCGAATTGCCCCTTTCATCTTCTGTAATCCGGTAGTATTCGGGGCGGTGAATGAAACACACAATGTCGGCATCCTGTTCAATGGCTCCCGACTCACGCAGGTCGGCCAGCTGCGGACGCTTTCCCTCTGTTCCCTGCCGCGTTTCCACTCCACGGTTCAACTGCGACAGGGCAATGACGGGGATGTTCAACTCTTTGGCTAACCCCTTCAGCGAGCGTGAGATCATACTCACCTCCTGTTCACGGCTGCCAAAGCTCATTCCACTGGCGTTCATCAACTGCAGGTAGTCAATGATCAATATCCGCACCCCATGTTCCCGCACAAGGCGGCGCGCCTTTGTACGCAACTCAAATACCGACAAACTGGGTGTATCGTCGATATAAATGGGTGCGTTGTAGAGGAACTTATGATTTTTGTCCAAACGCTCCCACTCATCGTCGCTGAGCCGACCGCTTTTGATACTTTCACCCTTTATCTGGCATACATTCACGATCAGACGGTTCACCAACTGCACGTTCGACATCTCCAATGAGAAGACACCAACCGGCTGCTGATAGTCGAGAGCGATATTCTTGGCCATGGAGAGCACGAAAGCGGTCTTTCCCATGGCAGGACGGGCTGCGATGATGACCAAGTCGGAATTTTGCCAGCCTGAGGTCATCTTATCCAGTTCCTTAAAGCCGGTAGGTAAACCGCTCATTCCATCCTTGCGATTGGCTGCGACCTGGATGTTGTTCATCGCTTCCTTGATGACGGGATTGATCTGGATCACATCCTTCTTCACATTTCGCTGAGAGATCTCAAACAACCTTCCTTCGGTCTCCTGCATCAGGTCATCCACATCGACAGTCTCATCGAAAGCATGCTGTGACACCTCCGAAGAGAACGATATCAGCTCCCTGGCGAGATACTTCTGGGCGATGATACGTGCGTGATACTCAATATGTGCAGCAGAAGCCACCTTCTCCGACAGCTCAGCCACATATACTGCACCGCCAGCAGGCTCCAGCTCCCCCTGTCGCTTCAGTTCCTCCACCACGGTAAGTACATCCACCGGCTTCTGCTGCATGGCAAGGCCTTGGATGGCACCGTAAATAAGTTGATGTGTGGGATCGTAGAAACTCTCCGGCTTCAATATCTCGCTGACAATTGAATAGGCGTCTTTTTCGAGCATCAATGCCCCCAATACAGCTTCTTCCAACTCTCGCGCCTGAGGTGGCAACTTCCCGATGTCGGGTGACACCACTGTTTTCTCAACTACTTTGACTGCCGGTTTGCGTTTTTGTTTCTCCATTCATGCAGGGTATTTACAAATAGAGGGTAAAGTTAGGGAAGTTATTCATTCCAAAAAAAAATCAGCCGCTTCATTCTTTCCCAAGTTATGAACAAAATCTGTTGAAAACTTTTCAAAGGAAGACAATCACCAGCATCTCACAGATATAATTATCATGAAACTTTCTATCAATGAATTTGTTCTATATAAGAATAATTCTTATTGAATAACCATTCCAAATCAGGACAACATATGTATCGGGAAGAGATTCACGCCAAACTACAACAGAGTGGCTTAAAAATAACCCCGCAGAGAGTCGCTATTTTACGTGCCGTGTACACTTTACAGAATCATCCCACTGCCCAACAGATCATCGATTTTGTACATGAAAGGGACTTCAATGTGGCTACGGGCACCATTTACAAAACCCTTGACACGCTGGTGGAAAAAGGTGTAATTGGCAAGGTCCAAAACACAGAAGAAGCAACTCGTTATGACAGCCGCATGGAACATCATCACCATCTATATGGAGACGGAGATAGCAGAATTGAAGATTATGTGAATGAAGAGCTTGACCATTTGTTGGAAAACTTTTTCCTTCAAAACAACATACCCGGCTATGAAATTAATTCCATCCATGTACATATCAATGGAAGATTCACCCGGGAGTGAGCTTGAAACCAATAATCCTTAAAAATTTGATGTATGAATGCAGAAGAACTGAAAAAACAAAAAGACAAGAAAAATCAGGCCAAGATGACCACGGTGGCTGGCGCACCGGTGGGCAACAACCAGGATTCAATGACCGCCGGACCGAGGGGTCCGATGATGTTACAGGATGTATGGTATTTGGAAAAACTGGCGCACTTCGATCGGGAGGTTATCCCCGAACGGCGCATGCATGCCAAAGGATCGGGTGCTTTTGGTACATTCACCGTCACACACGACATCACACAGTACACCCGTGCAAAGATTTTCTCCGAAATCGGGAAACAGACTGAAATGTTTGTCCGCTTCTCCACCGTAGCCGGTAAACGCGGTGCTGCCGATGCCGAACGCGACATCCGCGGTTTCGCCATGAAATATTATACCGAGGAAGGAAACTGGGATCTGGTGGGAAACAACACGCCTGTTTTCTTTTTTCGCGACCCGCTAAAGTTTCCTGACCTGAATCACGCCGTAAAACGTGACCCCCACACCAACCTGCGCAGCCCAAACAACAACTGGGACTTCTGGAGTAACCTTCCCGAAGCGCTGCATCAGATTACCATTACGATGGGGGACCGGGGAATCCCGCGTAGTTACCGCCACATGCACGGTTTTGGAAGCCATACCTACAGCTTCCTCAATGCCGACAACCAGCGCCATTGGGTGAAATTTCATTTCGTTACCCAGCAGGGCATAGAATATCTTACCGATGAAGAAGCTGCTGAAGTGATCGGGAAGGACCGGGAAAGCCATCAGCGCGATCTTTTCGAAGCCATTGGCAATGGTGATTTCCCCAAGTGGAAGATGTTTATCCAGGTAATGACCGAGGAACAGGCCGAGCAGATGCCTTACAATCCCTTCGACCTCACCAAGGTCTGGTACAAAGGTGATTTCCCCCTTATTCCAGTGGGTGAGTTTGAGCTCAATCGCAATCCCGAAAACTATTTCCAGGATGTGGAACAGGCTGCCTTTAACCCGGCCAATGTAGTTCCCGGCATCGGCTTCTCACCCGACAAGATGCTGCAGGGCAGACTTTTCTCTTATGGTGACGCACAACGTTATCGCCTTGGCGTAAACCATCACCAGATACCGGTAAACAGTCCAAAAGGTGTGCAAGGAGGTTACAATTCGTACCACCGCGACGGACAGATGCGTGTGGACGGGAATCGTGGAGCAACATTGCATTATGAGCCAAACAGTTATAATGTATGGCAGGAGCAACCCGAATATAATGAGCCAGTACAAAAGGTAAATGGCGACATCAAAAGATGGGACTTTCGTCAGGATGACGACAACTACTACGAACAGCCAGGTAAGCTGTTCCGACTGATGCAGCCCGAAGAACAGCAACGGCTCTTTGCCAACACTGCCCGCAACATGGGATGCTGCGACGAGATCATCAAGATCCGTCATATCGGGAACTGCTACAAAGCAGATACTGCCTACGGCAGGGGCGTTGCCGATGCACTGGGCATTCCGTATGACAAGGCTGGGATCCAATAGCGCTGTCAGGCCTTGGAATGCGCTCCATCAGGAACGAGGAGTAAATAACCAGGGGTGAAAACAGACTTCCAGTATAACCCGGTCCCGGACCATTTCCGGAAGACCGGGTTATCTATTTGTTGACAAAATGTTTTTTGATAACATTTTAACTCCCGAATTACCTGATTTTATCTATTTTTGCATTTGTAAACCACAAACAACAACAGCGTGCTTTTCAAAGAAGAAAGAGAGCAGATAAAACTGCTCATGCAGCGTGAGATTATCCCGGCTCTTGGCTGCACAGAGCCTATAGCCGTATCCTTGTGTGCCGCCAAAGCAGCCGAGACATTGGGCTGTGTACCCGAGCGTATCGACGTGTTCCTGAGTGCGAATATCATCAAGAATGCCATGGGGGTGGGCATTCCGGGTACGGGCATGAACGGTCTCCCCATCTCTGTTGCCTTGGGAGCATTGCGGGGTAAATCGGAAAATGGGTTGGAACTACTCAAAGACCTTACGCCAGAAGAGGTAGAGAGAGGAAAGCGCTACACAGAGGAAAAAAGGATCCACATCAAACTAAAAGAACACATTCCCGATAAATTGTATGTGGAGGTACATTGTATGGGAGGCGGTGATATTGCCAAAGCAATCATCAGGGGCAGTCACACCTCCTTCACGCATATAGAGCGGAATGGACAAATTGTTTTTGAGCGGGAGACAGAGTTGTCGGACGATTTGGATCACAACAAACAACTCACTTTCAAAAAAATATATGAATACGCCGTTGAATCACCACTGGAAGAGCTGCGCTTTATCCTCGATGCGGCGGAAATGAACAAAAAAGCGGCGGAGGAATCCCGTGGAGGTAATTTTGGGCACAATGTATCCAAAAATCTACTGGGAGAAAAAGGACTGCTCCTGTTCGGCGACAACCTGCATACCCACATGGTGGCCTCTACGGCAGCAGCTTGTGACGTAAGAATGGCCGGTGCCCCGGTTGCCGTGATGAGCAACAGCGGCAGCGGCAACCAGGGTATCGCTGCGACCATGCCCGTGCTGACCTATGCCGAACAGATGGAGTCGACAGAGGAGCAACTTATCAGATCACTGATTTTGAGCAACCTGACCATGATTTACATCAAGCAGCATATCGGACGTTTATCGGCGTTGTGCGGTTGTGTGGTCGCCTCCACCGGTGCCAGTTGCGGCATCACTTGGTTAATGGGTGGCAACTATGATCAGGTAACCTATGCCACCAAAAATATGATTGCCAATATCACCGGCATGATTTGTGATGGAGCCAAACCAAGTTGTGCATTAAAAATTGCCAGCGGTGTCTCTACGGCTACACTCTCCGCATTGATGGCCATGGAGAACGAAGTGGTCACATCCCTGGAGGGTATTGTGGACGATGATGTGGATCAAACAATTCGTAACCTCGCATTGATTGGCAACAAGGGGATGAGAGAGACTGATCGGATTGTGATGGATATACTGACACACAAAGCGTAACTCCATGTTATTTAACGCAACAACATCCTTTATAACGGATATTAACTTCGGATTTAATCACCCGTGCGTTAACTTTGCAAACTCAACACGCAAACAAATAGCATCATGAACATAAAAAAATCGACAGCCCTGCTCGGGATTCTTTTACTATGGGCATCCCTGGCTTTTACACAGGACGAAGTAGTATGGAACTTCTCACTGAAGGATATCGGAAACGGAGAAATTGCTCTGGTAGCGGATGCAAAAATAAAACAGGGTTGGTATCTCTACGATACCAATATCCCCGACGGAGGTCCCACTCCCACCCAGATCAGCATCGACAAGATTGCCGGCGCAGAGGTCATTGGTGAATTCTATGCCGAAACAAAGGCAAAGGTAAAACACGATGCCATATTCCAGATGACCATCGGCACATTTCAGGAGAGTGCCCGTTTTGTTCAACGGCTCAGGGTTACCAACAAGGCCGGCTTCATCCTGCAGGGTGATGTGCGTGCCCAGGCATGCGACGACAGCAGTTGTACCCCACCCCTCCCGAATGACTTTTCCTTTGCAGCGGCACAACTCCCGGCCACAGTGACCGCAGCGACAACGACTTCAGATAATACCGCCGGTGTAGCAGGAAACGAAACAACAGCCTCCTTTCCCTTATGGTCACAGGAAGAGGGGGGAGACAGCCAGCAAGGCATATTGCCTGGAACTGCTGCCTCAACAGAAATAGACAATGACCTGCTTTGGGAACCGGTGATCGAAGAATTACAACAGTTCGGCATGAAAGGAAGTACCGCCGGCATGTCTCTATTCTTGATTTTCATCACCGGATTCATTGGTGGGCTCATCGCGCTGATTACCCCCTGCGTATGGCCGATGATTCCCATGACAGTCAGTTTCTTCCTGAAACGAAACAAGGCTGAGAAAAAGAAAGCCATCACTGAAGCAATCGTTTACGGTGCGGCCATCATTGTCATTTACGTGGTGCTGGGGCTACTTATAACCGGTATCTTTGGTGCTAGCGCGCTGAACAATCTGGCTACCAGTGCCGTTTTCAATCTCATCTTCTTTGCGCTGCTGGTGGTGTTTGCCATTGCTTTCTTCGGCGGCTTCGAGATGGTATTGCCAGCAAAATGGACCAATAAAATGGATGAGAGAGCCGATAAAACTTCTGGCGCTGTCAGCATTTTCTTTATGGCTTTTACCCTTGTACTGGTATCTTTCTCATGCACCGGACCCATCATTGGCACACTGCTGGTTGAAGCTGCCCTGTCGGGAAGCATCCTCGGACCGGCCATTGGCATGCTGGGATTTGCCATCGCACTGTCCATCCCCTTTGTGCTCTTCGCCATCTTCCCGTCGTGGTTATCGAACCTCCCCAAATCGGGCGGCTGGCTCAACTCGGTAAAGGTAGTATTGGGATTTCTTGAACTGGCGCTGGCACTTAAATTTCTCTCGGTGGCCGACCTTGCCTATAACTGGGGGATCCTCGACAGAGAGGTGTTTCTGGTGCTTTGGATCGTGATCTTTGCCCTGTTGGGAATCTATCTTCTCGGTAAAATTAAATTCCCCGGAGACAGCGACCTGCCCCATGTCACCATATCACGCCTTTTTCTGTCGATCATCTCGCTTGCCTTTGCAATTTATATGATCCCCGGACTATGGGGCGCACCGCTAAAGGCAATCAGTGCCTTCTCTCCTCCGCTCTACACCCAGGACTTTAATTTGTACGACGGAGAGGTGCATGCCAAATCGATGGATTATGAAGCCGGCATCGCACTGGCAAAACAGCAAAATAAACCAGTACTGATCGATTTCTCCGGCTATGGCTGCGTGAATTGCCGCAAGATGGAAGCATCGGTATGGACCAATCCGCGGGTGAAAAGTATCCTCGACGATAAGTACATCCTGATCACACTGATGGTAGATGACAAAACCAAGCTCCCTAAAATCATCGAAGTAGATGAGAAGGGCAGAACCACACGCCTGAAAACCATCGGAGACAAATGGAGTTACCTGCAGCGCCATAAATTCGGGGCCAATGCACAACCTTATTATATTGCCCTCGATCACGATGGCATGCCGCTAAGCCCCTCCTATGCCTACGACGAAAATGTGGAACGTTATATTGAATTCCTGCAAACAGGATTGACCAATTTTAAAAAATAATCATGGGCGAAGAGGTCATACAGGCCTCTTCGCTATTTTACATATGAATACAAGAGCACAAAAACTGGAGGCTTTCGGGCGATTGCTCGACGTCATGGACGAACTGCGGGAGAAATGCCCGTGGGACAGGGTACAGACTAACGAGAGCCTCAGGGCAAACACCATTGAGGAGACGTATGAACTGGCGGAAGCCATCCTCAGCAACGACAACGAAGAGATAAAAAAAGAACTGGGCGACCTGCTGCTACACGTGGTTTTTTATGCAAAAATAGGAGAAGAGAAGCAAACCTTTGATGTGGCCGATGTGTGCCACGCTATCAGCGAGAAACTGATTTTCCGCCATCCTCATGTGTTTGGCGATCAGCAGGCCGATTCGGCGGGCATGGTGGAGAAATCATGGGAACAGATCAAACTCAAAGAAAATGGAGGCAACAAAACAGTGCTCGAGGGGGTGCCTGCATCCTTACCTTCACTCGTGAAAGCTTACCGGATACAGGATAAAGCCCGCAACGCGGGCTTCGATTGGAATCAACGCCACGATGTATGGGACAAAGTAAAGGAGGAACTGGGAGAGTTTGAGGCGGAGATTGAGAAGATGGATACCGATAAAATGGAAGCCGAATTTGGCGACCTGCTCTTCAGCATCATCAACGCAGCCAGGCTCTACAAGATAAATCCCGATAATGCACTAGAGCGCACTAACAAAAAGTTCATGTTCCGGTTTAACTACATGGAAAAAAAGGTGAAGGAACAAGGCCACACGCTCAAAGGGATGAAATTGGAAGAAATGGAAGCAATCTGGCAAGAAGCCAAAAGAGAGGAGTAAATATTACTTCCCTGTTCGCCAACGGGATAAGATGGTTTTCCGTTTTGGAAAGATACCGTTCTGTTTGGTACGAACATCTTCCACGACATAAAAAATATTGTTGTCGAAGTTGTTGAGTGTACGTTCCAGTGTCTTCATCTCCTTGCGGTCGACCACCGTCTCGATGATATCTACCTCGTTGGTCGATCCTGTACCATGTGTCAGGGTAGCCCCGATGTTCAGTTTATTCAACTTCAGCACCAGCTCTTTTCCATTCTTCTGTGTATAGATACGGCACAACACGACGCCGTAAGCAATCCTGTTTTCGAGTAAGATACCCACATAGTTGCCTGTGGCATATCCGGCCGCATAGGAGAGATAAGCCACGATGTCGTTGGCCCTCGCTAGTATCTGAGAGATGATCACAACCCAGATAAATACTTCCACAAAGCCGATTAAGGGTGCTTTGTATTTTTCTCCTTTCGATACAAAAATAATTCGCAACGTACCCAAGGATACATCCACTACACGACCAAAAAAAATGATTATTGGCAACAGCCAGGGGTAAACGTCTAAAAAGTCAAACATAAGAATAATATCAGTCTTTAGTAGTTAGAATCTGAGAAGCGCACTTTACAGTCAAGCCTCAGCAACCAGGGTTTTCAAGTAAGCAATAAAATCCCGGATATCCTGCTCGGTAGTATCCCACGAGCAGACAAGGCGCATTTCATTGCGGCTTTCATCCCAGTCGTAAAAGAAATAGCGTTCTCGCAGCTTGTCTGTGATCATTTTGGGAAGGATAAAGAACAAAGCGTTGGACTCCACAGATTGCGTGATCTCCACACCTTTGATTTCACGCATTTCATTCCACAACAAACGGGCTGCAGCATTGGACTTCTGTGCATTCTCCAGCCATATATTTTCATTTAGGTAAGGAATGAATTGCGCTGCGATGTACCGCATTTTGGAATATAACTGGGTAGTTTGTTTCCGATAATATTTGAGATGTTCAGCCAGTTCCTTTCGCAACGGAACCAGTGCCTCACCAAACATCAGTCCGTTCTTGGTGCCACCCAGCGTAAAAATATCCACTCCACAATCGGAGGTGATCTCCTTCAGCGTCACGCCCAAATGCACGCAGGCGTTGGCAATGCGGGTACCATCTACAAAAAGGTACATATCGTGGGCATGTGCCAGATCGGCAAGCGCCTTTATTTCATCTGCAGTATAACATGTCCCCAGCTCGGTTGTCTGCGAGATCGCGATTACTTTCGGTTGGGAGTGATGCTCAAAACCGAATCCCTGGAGATGGGGACGAACCAGGTCGGGGGTAAGCTTGCCATCGGGTGTGACAATCTCTTTCAGCGAAGCACCGGTCAACTTCACCGGGGCACCACACTCATCCACGGCAATGTGTGCCGTAGCAGCACAAAGGATGGAATGGAAAGGTAGCGTACAAGCTTGCAGCGCCACCACGTTCGCACCGGTACCGTTAAACAGAAAAAAAGGCTCTAACTCACGATCCTCCAGCATCGTGCGCAGTACGTCCTCTGCTTCATGTGTCCATTTGTCATCGCCATAGGCAATGGCATGATCCACATTTGATTCCATCAGTGCATGCATGATGCGCGGGTGAACGCCTGAATTGTTGTCGCTTCCAAAACTTCGCATGAAGAATGATTTTAGTTGTGCAAAGATACAAAACTTACCCCAGATTTGCGAGGAGGAACTTTCTGATCTCTTCCGGCTTCATATTTTTCCGTCGGGCATAGTCGATCATTTGCGCTTCATCAATTTCACCGATCGAAAAATACTTCGACTCTGGATGCGCAAAGAAGAGGCCACTGACCGATGCGTTGGGATACATCACGCCGTTCTCGGTAAGGGATATACCTATTTCTTCGGTCGCGAGAAGCTTGTGCAGCAGAAAGTTGGTAGTTTGGTCGGGAATGGAGGGGTAACCTACTGCCGGACGTATACCCTGGTACTTCACCGCAAACAATTCCGCCACAGAGAGCCGCTCGTCGGCAGCATAGCCCCAATAGTCGCGTCGCACCCTCTCGTGCACCCATTCGGTAGCCGTTTCTGCCAGTCGGTCGAGCAACGATTTCATCAGCAGCGAGGAATAATCGTCGCCTACTTCCTCAAACCTACGCATTTCTACATCAGCCCCATCACCAGCAGTTACGGCAAAAGCACCTATGTAATCCTTTTTCCCGGATTCACGAGAAGAAATAAAGTCACTCAGACAGAAATATTCGTTGCTGTCAGTTTTCTTCTGCTGTCGCAGGAAGGGAAATGGCGTTTCCCCGATGACAATGGTGTCATTTTCACTATATGCTTCATAGATTCCAAAGACCGCCTTCACGTAATCTACATGCTCATCTGCGAAGCGCTGCAACATATCCTCTGCGTCGCGGTAAAGCTTGGCTGCTTCTTCCGCTTTCTCCTGTTCCTCGTCGCGATAAGATGCTTTCCATTTTTCATAGGCTGCAGTATCATTTCGATCAATGCGGGTGATGGTATGAAATTTGGCCGACAGGTTCCAGGCAGGGAAAAAGAATTTCCAGTCGATATAAGGTATCAACGCATCAACTCCTATCTTCTCCAGTTTCACCCGGCCCATGGTTTGCGGACGTACCGGCTCATAGCTGTTTTCCGCCCGGAAAGGGTTTCTGCGGGCTTCCTCCAGTGGAACCAGTTCAGTTACTTTCGTGGCATGTCCTTCCCGCAGAAGGGCATATTCGCTGCGCACCTTCTGCACATAAGCATCCTTGTTGTCTGCGCTCATCAGATTGGCCACGGCCGAAGGACTTTGCGAGGCATCCTTTACATATACCACGGCACCCCGGTTATAGCGATGCTCGATCTTCAATGCCGTATGCAGCTTGGAGGTCGTTGCACCGCCAATCAGCAGGGGCATGCTAAAGCCAGCTTTCTCCATCTCTTCGGCCACGATCGCCATTTCTTCGAGAGAGGGTGTTATGAGTCCGCTAAGACCCACGATGTCAGGCTTTTCCCTGATCACCGTGTCAATGATCCTTTCGGGGGGAACCATCACACCCAGGTCGATGATCTCATAGTTGTTGCAGGCCAGCACGATGGATACAATATTCTTTCCGATGTCATGTACATCTCCTTTCACGGTAGCGAGCACAATCTTGCCTGCTTTCTGTGAACCGCCCGATGAAGTTTTCTCCGCTTCGATGGTAGGTTGAAGAATGGCCACCGCCTTCTTCATGGTACGTGCCGCCTTCACCACCTGCGGCAGGAACATCTTCCCCGATCCGAAGAGGTCACCCACTCTGTTCATTCCCTCCATCAAGGGCTTATCGATGATATCCACAGCACGCGGATATACCTGCAGTGCCTCTTCAAGATCCTCTTCCAAGTAGTCGCCTATTCCTTTCACCAATGCGTAACTCAGTCGCTCATCGAGCGAAAGGGTACGCCATTCCTGTGTTCTGGCCTGTTCAGCTTCGGGAGTTTTCTCATTCTTTATTTTCTCGGCATAGGCCATCAGCCGTTCTGTTGCATCCTCACGTCTGTTCAGCACGGCATCTTCCACCAGTTCCTTCACATCTTCAGGAATATCTTCATAGATAACCGACTGAGCAGGATTTACAATTCCCATATCCATACCTGCCTGAATGGCATGATAGAGGAAGACTGAGTGCATCATCTCCCGGATGGAGTCGTTGCCACGGAAGGAGAAGGAGAGGTTGCTCACCCCACCACTCACTTTGACATGTGGAAGGTTCTCCTTGATCCAGCGGACCGCTTTTATATAATCGACCCCGTAATTTTTGTGTTCATCAATCCCTGTGGCAATGGCCAGCACATTGGGGTCGAAGATGATGTCTTTTGCGTCGAAACCATTTTCCGTGAGTAGCTTGTAGGCTCTCCCGCAGATCTCGATGCGGCGTTCAAAGGTATCTGCCTGTCCTGTTTCATCAAAGGCCATCACCACCACTGCAGCGCCAAAGTGCTGTGCCAGGAGGGCTTGGTGCAGAAATTCCGCTTCTCCGTTTTTCAGGGAGATGGAGTTGACAATCGACTTCCCTTGTACACATTTCAATCCCGCCTCCAGAACCTCCCACTTCGAGGAGTCAATCATGATGGGAACACGGGAAACATCGGGATCGGAAGCCAGCAGATTCAGGAAGCTGGTCATCTCCACCGTTCCTTCCAGCAGGCCATCATCCATGTTGATGTCAAGTGCCTGTGCACCATCTTCCACCTGCTTGCGGGCAATTTCCAGTGCCTCTTCATATTTTTTCTCCTGTATCAAACGAAGGAACCTGCGTGAGCCCGCTACATTGCAACGTTCACCGATATTCAGAAAATTTATTTGTGGTGATACTTCCAGTAACTCCAATCCCGAAAGCTGCATGTACGCAGGAGGAATAGATCTACGGTGAGGAGCGCGGTCCTTTACCAAAAGCGCATATTCGGCAATGTGAGCAGGTGTAGTGCCACAACATCCCCCTATAATGTTTACCAACCCCTCGTCGATAAACTCCTTGATCTGTGCAGCCATCTTTTCCGGTGTCTCATCGTACTCACCCAGTTGGTTGGGCAACCCGGCATTGGGATAGGCACTGATAAAGAAGGGTGCTATTTTACCAAGTTCCTTTACATAAGGTTTCAGATCTGCAGCTCCAAATGAACAATTTAAGCCTATCGCCAAAGGGTGGGCATGGCTCACAGAAGCAACAAAAGCAGCCAGTGTTTGTCCCGACAGCGTTCTTCCAGCCCTGTCGGAAAGTGTGACGGAGAGAATAATCGGAAGGGTTTTCCCTGTCTGTGCAGCAACCTCTTGTGCTGCAAAAATTGCAGCCTTGGCATTGAGTGTGTCAAAAATCGTCTCTATCAGCAACACATCCACTCCACCTTCGGTCAATGCCAGTATCTGTTCTTTGTAGGCGTTCACGAAATCGTCGAACGTGGCAGCACGGAACATTGGGTCTTCCACCCGCGGGCTCATCGAGGCAGTTTTGTTTGTCGGTCCGATAGAACCAGCAACAAAGCGCGGTTTGTGTGGAGTGAGCCGTGTAAACTCATCAGCAGCCTCGCGAGCCAGCTTTGCTGCGGCCACATTGATCTCAGCTGCCAGGTGACTCATGCCGTAATCCTGCATGGAGATGCGGGTGGCATTGAAGGTGTTGGTTTCGATGATGTCGGATCCAGCCTCAAGATATTCCCTGTGTATCTGCGCAATTACATCGGGGCGTGTGAGTGAAAGCAAGTCGTTGTTTCCTTTCAGCAAGGTTTTGGATTCCTTGAATCGCTCACCCCGGAAATCGGCTTCGGTGAGTTTATAACGCTGTATCATTGTTCCCATCGCTCCATCGAGTATCAGGACGCGATCGGTTAAAATCTCTTCTAACTTCATTTTGATAGTTCTCTCAATTTATTATTTCACTCAAAAATAAGCAATAAAATTGATCTTCAGCTATAATCCGTTTTTTAAGCTTAGACCGCCAAATTTCAATCGCAACACAAACCTCCTCATCCAGACCACTATCCAGGCCATCACGAAGCGTACGCCCAGTATCCACCATATGGAGACACCCAGGGCCACAAACAAAAGGTTATCTTCTAACACCGAGTGAGACACAGCCAGGTGATAATTCAACAAACTGGCATCACTCTTGGTCACTTTACCCTCTTTCATCTGATCCATCATCAGGGCACCGCCATAAGCCAGCCCCACGATGTAACCGATAAGCCACAGAAAGGCAGTGCTCACTGGCAATCCAAAAAAATGGAGGAGTGGTTCAACCGCCTTGCTCAGTCTGGGGATCAGGCGATAGGCCTCAAGCAGGTTATATAACAAATTCAACGTAAAAACGATCGCAGCAATCAGCAAGGCGATATTGAGCGAGCTTTTGAGCCACAACAGCAACACATCGCCCACAGAGGTCATGGCCACCACGTTGGTCTGCGCAAAAAGTGGCATACCCATTTCCTGCGGTAGAATCAAGTTCAGCACAATGCCAGTGACGATGCTAGTCGCAATGCGCAGCGTCGTCATTGCCCGGAATGAAGTACCCGTTTTGGCCTGAATGGCGCTTTCCACCGGCAGGTTGTGAGATATCTGGCACATCAGAGCCAGAATAGTTAACTCACGAAGAGTGATGGGCATGGAGGTGATAATGGCCAACGGGGCATAGAGCGGCAGAAAGATGCTGGTGATAAATATGATGGACGTGCTTCCCGGCAATCCCATAAACACAAAGACAGGATCCAGAAAATCTGCCAGGTATGCCAACATACCGTAATAATCGAGGAACCGCACCAGCAAGGAGATGGGAAGAATAATTTTCAGCAACCACAATGAGGTGTGAAGCGATTTCCTGAGTGCACGAAGTACAATATCATTCCAAAATTGCATAGGCAACTTATTGGGATTTTATAAACCTAAAACATCTATCAAAACTACTTCTTAAACATACGGTCCATATCCCGTTTGTCTTCTTTTTCTTTTAGGGAATGACGTTTGTCATATTCTTTTTTCCCTTTTGCGACAGCGACCACAACCTTGGCAAGTCCTTTTTCGTTGATAAACATCCGCACCGGGATGATGGTGAAGCCAGTTTCCCGTGTCAGTCGCAGGATCTTGTGCAGTTCTTTCCTGTTGAGCAGCAGTTTGCGGTCACGACGGGCATTGTGGTTGTTGTAGGTACCGTAGAAATACTCGGCAATGTGCATGTTACGTACCCACAACTCACCTCTTTCAAAAAAACAATAGGTATCCACCAGGCTTGCCTTTCCCAAGCGGAGCGATTTAATCTCTGTACCTGTGAGGACAATGCCCGCTGTATAGATATCCAGCAGTTCGTAGTCGAACGTGGCACGTTTGTTCTTTATGTTGATGGCCGTTTGTTGCATTATTTAATTAAAAAAGAAAAAATCCCCTTTATCAGGGTAGGCACCAATATAATCAGCGCCGAAGTGAAAACAGTGAAATTCATCCGTTTTGAGGCCGGCACCTTTAAATAAAAGATTGCACCAGTCTGCACAAGATAAAAAGTGTAGAGCGCGAGCAACCAGAGGATAAAGAAATCTGAGAAGAACGGAATAACCACATACAAAACATAGACAACCACCGAAGCATATCCTGTAAACAACTGAAAACGATTCAGAGGCTCATTCAGACCGAAGTGGGATGCAGTTTCATGTAACAGGTAGGAAACAATATAAAATCCACCGTATACAGACACGACACTGATGATGCTATTCTTGAGGGCTCCCTCCAGTCCTCCGTCATGTGGAGAGAACCACAAACCACCCACGAAGGCAGCCAGGGCTATGAGACCGATAAACGGATGAAGAAAACGGTTGATAAAGCCGTTCAGGCTTGTATCCTCCTTGTGAATATCCTTCCATGCGGACGGGGAAGCAACTATCAATTGCGTGATTGTTACAAAGAAATCTCTCCACATTACCTTTTTATTTTGAATTGCAAAGGTAATCAATTCCATGTAAATAAGTGATGAGCGGAAAAGAAATAGCGACACTCTTCGATGGAAGAGTATCGCTATCAGGATGTTTTTTTGTGTCGAGATTAGTTTCCTTTTACCTTCATCCGGTATACCTGTGAATCTATCCTCTGGTCCTGTCCTTTCATGTAGTACTGAAAGGTAATCTTCAAATCCTTGGTGGTCGTGGCGCTGGTCCCTTCATACGTGGCACGCAGTTGCGACATATCGAGCGCAATGATGTCTGTTTTTGTGGTTGTGGAGGCTCCTGCGTCCGGCACACCGCTGATTGTAAGATCGATGACGATGGTAATATCGTTTTCCGATGCTTCTTCGTCCTCCACATTATAGAAATTTACGCTGGCAGTTTGCCCTTTCTTGATTTCGCAAGCATACTGAAAAAGCCAATGGTCACCCAGGTATACTTTATCTTCAGCGTAGACGGGTGAGTCAACGCCCACAAATTTCAGCGGTGTTTCAACCTGAGGGGGCTGCTGGTTCATCCGCAATGGAACCCTGCTAATTTGTATCGGATCACCTACAATGGTCACATTATCTGCTTGCAGGCTATTTTCAATGGTTGTGTATCCATATTCTTCTGTCCAACTGTAGCGTAAAAATTGGAATGAACCGGGCGTCATCAACTGCATGCCGGCGGAGGTAATCAGTCTTCCTGATATAGTTCTGCCATAAATACGTCCTGAGGTGTTGTCCATAGCCAAGTAAACCACATAATTCTCGTCGTAATTCCGGCTTCCCCCTTCCAGGCAGGAAGTCAATAAAAGAGTCAGGCCTATTATTCCTAATAGTAAGAGCGTTGTTTTCTTTTTCATTTTTTTTGTGATTATTTAAATTCATATCTAAGTCCCACACTCAGATCCATCACGATCTTGCTGTCGGAATAGATGGTTTTGTATATGTTGTTTGCATCGAAGTAATAGGCACCTCCTATCTTTCCATACAATTTTAAATTCTGATAAACCGGATAAGATATTCCTAAGCCGGCATTGACCGATATCTGCGGGTTACGCTGTGAGATTTTGGTAATCTCTTCCTCTTCGGATGTGACATTTAATTCGAGTGATCTGCCCTCCCCCGTTCTCCGGTACTCACCATACACATCTTTTTCCAGCATTCCTCCCACTGAAGCATATATACCCAACTTCCTCAATGAAAACAGGTTGTAATTCACGTTCAGGGGTACACCCACGTAATGCAGGTGCTGTGTTTCCTGTACCTGGAAATTGGTGCTTGAGTTTCTTGCTTTCGAAGAGAGGTAGGTATACAGGAGTCCGGTCTCCACAGAGAGGCCTTCGAAGAGCGATTTCGACACCGTGATACCAAAAGAAACAGGCTGGTCGTGTTCCATTTCTGCAATGTTGTCGGCCGCTTTGTTATTGGAAAGCATCATCTTGGGATCGGTTATCGGGGGATTATTCTCCTCTACCTGGGCAGTACGGAGTGTCATGGGAGAATTTACGGTTTGCTGAAAGGGAGTCAGGCCCCCGCGACTGTTCAGTGCCAGCACAATCTGTCCCTCGTTTCGTTTAGCCTGTTCTTCCCTGTTTTTCAGTCCTGTGGACTTACCACCAACTGATAAAAAAGTTTCCTCAGCCACCCCGTCCGTTGCAGAAAGTGATGGTTGCTGTGGTATCTGTTTTACGATCGATGAAAGATCATTTGCAGTCACGTTTCTCTCCGCCTTCACCTGCATGATGCGTCCGTGTTGCAGTAGCTTTTCAATCCGTTTCGATTTAGCGGAAGTGGTGAGGCGTGATGCCTGCAGGGAGGCAGTGGCGGGAGCTGCCGGTGTGGCGTCTCCAGCGTCCTCCACTACATGGGCCTGTAGCCTGCTGTGTTGAGATTCTGTGTGATCGGCAGACGGTGTTGTTTCCTGAACCAGAGACATGGTATTCTCGGCTGTGGGCCAGAGAAAAAGAAGTCCGCCCACGAGCAGGATCACAGCGGCCGCAGCGGAAGCCGCAAACCAGCGGCGGCGGGCAACCATGCGGGCTGCGCGGGCAGTTTTCAGCGACCGTTCTATCCGATCCCACCCATCGGGTGGTACCGGTACCTTGAAGTCACTGAATTTCGACTGTAATTCTCTTCTTATCTCGTTATCTATGTTCATTGTATCTACCGTTGTTAAGCTGAAGGATGGCCCCGATTTTGTTCTTTAAAATTGTCTTTGCCCTGAAGAACTGAGAACGCGACGCTGCCTCTTTGATACCCAGTCTCTGTGCAATTTCCTTGTGCGACATTTCCTCGAAGATGAACAGGTTAAATACTGTCCGATATCCTGGAGGTAATTCCCTGATCATTTCCAGCAGCTTCTCGCGTGAGATATCCTCTATGTCGAGTATATCATCGGCATCCTCGTTGGTTTGATTGTCCATCATGTAGCCATACTCTTCCAGAAAACGATTTTTCTGTTTCTCCTTGCGGAAATTCTCAAGCGCCAGATTGACAAAAATACGTCTCAACCACCCTTCAAAAGAACCCTTTCCCTCATAAGAGGCAATTTGCGTAAAAACGCGGATGAATCCGTCGTGCAGCAGATCATGGGCTGCTGCTTCTTCCCTGCAATAGCGTAAACAGACTGTCATCATCACAGGTGCATACCGCTCATATAATGCCTTTTGGGCATTACCGTCCTGTTTCTTACACGCTATTATCAGTTGCGAATCATCCATTCTTATCGCAGTTCAAATGATAGACGAAAAAAAAGTAAAAACGCTGCATGGAATCAACCGTTTTTACCCATATTTTATCGTTTTTTAAGCAATGGGAAGGTACTAACGACCTGCAAATGCATTTCTAACTTCAAATATACGATTCGCATGAAAATAAACCAAGTGAAAATAATTAAGAATATGTAAATTTATCTTGCTGTATAACTGTTTTTTATTTAATTTTGTCCTATTAATCTACTAAAGTTTTGTCTGTATGAAAGATTTCATAAAAATCATGCTCGCCTCCGCTGTGGGGTTTCTCATTGCACAAGTTGTTCTCTCCCTGATTGCCATGCTTTTCTTTTTAGGTATGATGGGGTCCGTTCTTAGTTCTGTGTCATCCGACAAATTCATATTACAAGAGAACACTGTTTTAAACCTGCGTTTAGATGGCCCCATTGTAGAGCGGACTCCGGAGGAGGACCCGTTTACCTCGATGCTTGCGGCCGACTATCCCTCAGAAACGGGACTCAACGACATTGTGAGTGCTATCCGGAAAGCTAAAAATGAAGACAAAATAAAAGGAATTTACCTGGATTCCCGCACGCTGTCGGCCTCGATGGCTACACTGGCCGAAATCCGTCAGGAGCTGCTCAGCTTCAAAGAAAGTGGTAAGTTTATTGTCTCCTATGCCGACACTTATTCGCAGAGCGGCTACTACCTTGCTTCCACAGCCGATAAAGTGGCCATAAATCCCCAAGGCATGCTTGATTTGCACGGGTTCGCTTCCATACCCATCTTTTTCAAAGATGCTCTTGACAAATTGGGCATCGAGATGCAGATCTTCAAGGTAGGAACCTACAAGTCGGCCGTTGAGCCCTTCACCCAAAATGAGATGAGCGAGGCAAACAGGATGCAGGTAGCCTCTTACCTGAACGATTCCTGGAGCTTTTTCCGGCAAGACCTGGCAGATTCACGATCTCTTTCGGTGGCTGCCATCGATTCACTTTCCAACACGCTACCCATTTTGCAATCCACCGAGTCATTGCTTTCAGCAAATCTGGTCGATACGCTCCTCTATGAAACAGAGATGAAAGCGTACCTGCGCAGCCTGCTTGATCTCGAGGAAGACGACAAAATCCCCTCCGCCACGGTGGCTGAGATGAAGTCGGTCACTTCCAAAATGGTGAAGAAAACCGGCAACACCGTTGCCATCCTCTATGCCAGCGGCAACATCGCATCGGGTAATGGTTCATCGGATATACAGGACAAGTATATGGTGAACGAGATTGAGAAGCTGAGAAAAGATGATGATGTGAAGGCTGTAGTCTTTCGAATCAACTCCGGTGGTGGCAGCGCTTACGCATCTGAACAAATATGGAAGGCCATCACAGACCTGAAACAGGAAAAGCCGGTGGTCGTGTCGATGGGCGACCTGGCTGCTTCGGGAGGTTATTACATTGCCTGCAATGCCGACAAGATTGTCGCACAGCCCACCACACTCACCGGTTCGATCGGCATTTTCGGGGCTATCCCCAACGTGGGAGGTACTGCTAAAAAAATTGGTGTCTATACAGACGAGGTAAAAACGCATGAATTTTCCGATTTTGGAAACATCACCCGTTCATTTACCGAAAGAGAAAAAGAGATGATGCAAGCCTACATCGAAAAGGGATACGATCTCTTCCTCACTCGCTGTGCCGAAGGGCGCAACATGCCAAAAGACTCCATGGCGCTTTATGCCGAAGGACGCGTGTGGACAGGGAACCAGGCTAAAGAGATTGGACTGGTTGATGAGTTGGGTGGCATTGAGAAAGCCATTGAAATTGCCGCAGAGATGGCCAATCTGGGTAAAAGTTACGTCATCTTTGAATATCCCAAGATGCGTTCCCGCATCGATGAGCTGTTGAAGCCAGCCCAGGAAGAACTAGCAGCACGTACCTTAAAGGGATATCTGGGAGAAAGTTATGAGTTGTTCATGATCTTAAAAGATTTGAAAGAACAGGATTATGTTCAGGCGAGGATTCCTTTCGACCTGAATATACGATAAAAGAAATGGACAAACCAGTCATTAAAATTCGTCGTGCCCTGCTGCCATTTTCGTGGCTATACGGCATTGGTGTGGATTTTCGGAACAGTCTCTTTAACAAAAAAATACTCAAACAGCACACTTTCGACATTCCGGTAATTTGTGTGGGCAATATCACGGTAGGTGGTACCGGGAAGACCCCGCACATCGAATACCTGATCAGATTGCTCTCCCCGAGATACAAGGTCGCTGTACTTAGCAGGGGGTACAAACGCAAGAGCAAAGGTTTTCTGATTGTGGATACCAACTCCAGAGTGCGCGACGTGGGAGATGAACCGCTGCAGATCAAGCAGAAGTTTCCGGACACGCTGGTAGTGGTAGACAAAAACAGGGTGTCGGCCATCAAAAAGATTCTCTCCATCGAGAAATCGGAACGACCCGATGTGATTCTACTGGACGACGGTTTTCAACACCGGCATGTCCAGCCCTCTCTCTCCATTCTGTTGGCAGACAGCAACCGTCCAGTCTTCGAAGACCGGTTGCTGCCAGCAGGAATGCTGAGAGAGCCTCTCAAAGGCAAAGAGCGTGCATCGATCGTGCTGGTCACCAAGTGCGACCCCGATATGCAGCCCATCGATTTCAGGATATACACCAACGGGCTCGATTTGTTTCCATACCAGCAGCTCTATTTCACCTCCCTCGATTACGATGCAGTGAAACCGGTCTTTCCCGAGCTGCAATCGGAACCGCTCCTGTTGGACGAGTTGCGGAAGAAGCATCTCTTCCTGGTTACCGGCATCGCTTCTCCAGGGCCCTTGGTAGATAAATTGGAGCACAAGACGTACAATCTTTACACCATTTTTTTTCCCGATCACCACCTCTTTACGAAGGAGAATATACATGCTATCCGCCGCACAGTACAATCGGTTGAAGACGACAATAAAATAATCCTCACCACCGAAAAGGATGCGATGCGATTTCGGGCATTGCCTTTTCTGGATGATGAGATGAAAAAAATGCTCTATTACATTCCGGTGCGCGTCACCTTTGTAGATGAAACCGAAAGAAATACATTCAATCATAAAATACTTGAACATGTTAGAAACCATCAAACAAACAGCAGATTACTTAAAAAATAAAATTGGGGATGTCCCCAATACCGCCATTATCCTGGGCACAGGCTTGGGAGAGCTGGCACACGAAATAACCGACAAAAAGGAGATCTCTTACACCGAGATCCCCAATTTCCCGGTCTCCACGGTGGAGGGCCACAGCGGAAAGCTGATCATCGGCTACCTGGGTAGTAAAAAAGTGCTGGCCATGCAGGGCCGCTTTCACTATTACGAAGGGTACGACATGAAACAGGTAACCTTTCCGGTGCGTGTTTTCAAGGCACTCGGCGTTGAATATCTGTTTGTGTCCAACGCAGCAGGTGGCATGAACCCCAGCTTCGATATCGGCGACATCATGCTCATTGAAGACCACATCAACATGTTTCCGGAACATCCG
>DHTF01000083.1:92547-94111 GCA_002411515.1 Proteiniphilum sp. UBA5267
GGCGACATCATGCTCATTGAAGACCACATCAACATGTTTCCGGAACATCCGTTGCATGGGAAGAATTTCAATGAGTTGGGCACCCGCTTCCCCGATATGAGCGAGGCCTACAGCAAATCGTTGCGCCTCATGGCCATGGAGATTGCCAAAGAAAAAAACATCAAGCTTCAGCATGGTGTATATGTGGGCGTACAGGGCCCCACATTTGAAACACCCGCCGAATACAATTTCTTCCGTGTCATCGGTGGAGATGCTGTGGGAATGTCTACCGTGCCCGAAGTGATCGTAGCCAATCATGCTGGCATGAAGGTGCTCGCCTTTTCCATCATCACCGACCTGGGTGTAATCGGGAAAATTGTGGAAGTATCGCACGAAGATGTACAGGAAGCTGCAAAGATAGCACAGCCTAAAATGGCTGAGATCATGCGTACCATGGTAGGGAGAATTGAATGAAGAAAACCGAAATAGCCAAATTGGGTGAGTTTGGATTGATCGATCACCTGACCGGTGACATCAGGCTCACACAACCGTCTTCTCTGAAAGGGGTCGGCGACGATGCTGCCGTGCTCAATTACAATGGCAAGCATACACTGGTCACCACCGACCTGCTTTTGGAAGGTATCCATTTCGATCTCGTGTATGCCCCACTGAAACATCTGGGATACAAGGCCGCTGTCATCAACTTCTCCGATATCTACGCGATGAACGGTACACCACAGCAGATCACCGTTTCTCTGGGTATATCGAAGCGATTCTCAGTGGAAGATCTCGAAGAGTTTTACAGCGGACTCAAGCTGGCCTGTGAGATTTACGGGGTAGACATTGTTGGTGGAGACACCACTTCGTCGCTTACCGGATTTACCATCAGCATCACCTGCATCGGTTCGGCCGAAGAGGATAAGATCGTCTACCGGAATGGCGCAAAAGACACGGACCTCCTCTATGTCTCGGGCGACCTGGGTGCGTCTTACATGGGATTGCAGCTGCTGGAAAGAGAGAAGGTCGTGTTCGACGGCAGCGATGAGGTGCAGCCCGACTTCTCCGGCAAGGAATATCTGCTGGAGCGGCAGCTCAAACCAGAAGCAAGAAAAGACATCGTGGCCCTCCTGGCGGAGCATGGCATTGTTCCCACAGCCATGATCGACCTTTCAGACGGGCTTTCGTCTGACCTGCTGCATATTTGCAAGCAAAGCAATGTAGGCTGCCGGCTCTTTGAGGAACGTATTCCCATCGACTACCAGACCGCCATGATGGCGGAGACCTTCAACATGAATGTGACCACGGTGGCGCTGAACGGAGGTGAGGACTATGAGCTTCTTTTCACCGTTCCGCTTACGCTGCATGAGAAGATGAGCGCTGTGCCGGGTGTGCATCTGATCGGACATATTACGGAATCAGGACAGGGCTGCTATCTGGTAACGCGCGACGGACAGGAGATGCAACTTCGGGCGCAAGGATGGAATCATCTGGCTGAAGAATAAGCGCGATTAGGCTGTTGGGCAATTATTTTTGACTTTTTTATTGACAAATTTTGCATTTCCCAAAAATGCGCTTATCTTTGCAC
>DHTF01000106.1 GCA_002411515.1 Proteiniphilum sp. UBA5267
CCTCTACGAAATTTATCAAACAGGAGTCTATGCCAATCAACCAGGTTATTATACAAATCCGGAAAAACTGACTAATATTTCTATTGATGATTGGAAGGGATATACCTCAAACGACACAGGGGAATCTAATATGAGCATATGGGGCAGAAGACTCGGATTTCAGGGAAATGTGCTTGCCAATCTGCTGGCCGGTAAGACCGTCGATTGGAAAGATCATACATACCGTACTGGCTTTAATCAGGATTATAATATCAGTGTCAGTGGTGCAAGTGAAAAAGTAAACTATTATCTGTCCTTTGGTTATCTTGAGAATCAAGGTGTGCTGGTAAGTGATGAATATCAGGCTGTCCGTGGCAATATGAAAATCAATGGAAAAGTGAATAATTGGTTAGAAATAGGTGCAAATATAAATTTTCAAGACCGGTCAGATGGTAGTATCGGAATAGATGAAGAGCAGAATATGCGTAATAGTCCGTATGCTGATTATACGGATGAGGATGGCAACCTGTTGCAGTATCCCCTAAGTTCAGAATATAGCCAAAGAGGTTACAACTATCATTTTCAAAAACAATATCTGGAATTAGAAAAAGGGTATACAGTTTTGAATTCCATAATGAATGCTAAAATAACTTTGCCTTACCATATTACTTATACATTCAATGTCTCGCCCCGTTACCAGTTCTTCTATGACCGCTACTTCATGTCAGCCGATTTACCTGGTTCCAACCCTGCATCACGTGGTGTAAATCGTGAACAGGCTAAACGTCTTGACTGGTCGCTAAACAATACGATCAATTGGGACTATACATTCAAAGACAGGCATCACCTCATGGTTACATTGGTTCAAGAGGCTGAAGAAAGACAATATTGGCAGGATCGCATTGAAGCACGAAATATGCAACCCTCTGATGCATTGGGGTTCCATAATACCAAAAACAGCAGTAAGGAGGATAGTTCCTATTCAAGTGAAGACACGTATCAATCGGCAGATGCTTTCCTAGCCCGTTTGTTTTATTCGTACGACAATCGCTATATGATTACAGGCTCCGTTCGTAGAGACGGTTATTCTGCTTTCGGATCATCCAACCCTTATGCTACTTTCCCATCCTTAGCTGGAGCATGGACTTTTACCAACGAAGATTTCTTCCAATGGAATGATATAATGAGTAACGGAAAAATACGTGTCTCCTATGGTAAGAACGGTAACCGGTCGCTGTCCAGCCCTTATCTGGCATTGGCTAACCTGTATGAGGGAGCGGGTAAAATGCAGGGCTACATCAATTCGAACGGTGAACTGGAACTGTATCGTTATCTAATGGCTAACCGCATGGCAAATCCAACACTACAATGGGAAAAAACTGCCTCATGGAACATTGCACTTGATTTTGGTTTCCTCAATGACCGTATATCAGGAAGTATTGAATATTATAATAAAAGCACCAATGATATGATCATGAATCAGCGTTTACCTGAGTTTACGGGATTTAGTAGTATTACTACGAACCTTGGACAGGTGGATAATCGTGGGATTGAACTTTCTTTATTCACTTCAAATATCAAGAACAACGTTTTGGAATGGAATACTTCAATCGGTCTTTCTTATAATAAGAATGAAATAAAACATTTGTATTATGAATTCGAGAATGTCCTGGACACAGATGGAAATGTCATAGGTTCAAAAGAGAGTGATGATCTGTCGAATGGTTGGTTTATTGGACAACCAATCAGTACGATTTGGAACTATCGCGTGACAGGGATCTGGCAAAAGGATGAGTGGGAAGAAGCGGCAAGATACAACCAGAAGCCGGGTGATCCGAAGGTAGCAAACAATTATACTGCTGATGATGTCATAAATGCAGACGGAACAGTAACTCCCGTTTATAACGACAATGACAAGGAATTTCTGGGACAAACCACACCCGCTTTCCATTGGTCTATGCGTAATGAGTTTATATTGTGGAAAAACCTCAGTCTCTCATGTAATATCTATTCGTATATGGGACACAAGAGTTTATCGACTAATTATCTAAACAACGATGATGATGGGGGACGACTTGCTTATGCCGTAGCAAATATGCGGGCAAAAGAATACTGGACTCTCGATAACCCGACTGATAAATATGCACGTATAGAAGCCCAAGGACCTACTGGGGCTTCAAGTCCGGGTAAATTGTACGATCGTTCATTTATTCGTCTCGAAAATATTTCGGCAGGCTATTCACTCCCCAAGATTATGACCAGTAAATGGGGTGTTGAGAAGGTCAAAGTTTACGGGACTGTCCGAAATGTTGCTGTATGGGCAAAAGATTGGGAGTATGGGGATCCCGAGACTGGAAATTGGGCTTCTCGTATCTATACATTGGGATTAAATCTAACTTTTTAAACCTTAATAGAAGAAAATATGAAAAAAATACAAATTAAACTAAATAGTATATGCCTTCCCTTGTTTGTTGGCATCACCATCTTACTAAGCGGATGTTCGGATGATTATCTTAATCCAAAACCACTGTCTTTCTACGAACCGGGCGCTACTTTTACTACCGAATCGGGTCTAATGGCAGCGATGGCCATAAGTGACCGTCATTTAAAACTATATTATGCACACGACCATAATGAAATGCTTCCTATCGGAACAGAGTATATCTTCTCCGATTTGGGACTTCCAGCTGCGACAGACAAAACGGGTATGCTAGATAATGTAGCTTCACTTATGACACCTACTAACTTAAGCTCTAGTAGCTTAAATGATCTTGGGAAAGTAAATAGCATCTGGTATTTCTGGAAGGAAACCTATACTGGTATTTTGAATGCGAATACAATCCTCACTTATGTAGATGGAGTAGAAGGGTTGGATGAAGCAACTAAAAACGCATACAAGGGTAGAGCATATTTCCACCGTTCCTTTCGATACCTGTCTTTGATCTTTCAGTTTGGCGATGTACCTCTTATTACTAAGGTGACGGATGTACCCAAACAAAATTATTACAGTACAAAGCGTGACGCTATCCTGGAGATGCTTGTTGAAAATATGGAGTTTGCAGTAGAATGGGTACCCGATCAGAAAGATATGAATCTGATTGGTATGGTAAATAAAGGAGCCTGCCGTATGTTGTTGGCTAAATGCTATCTGGCACTTGGGGAGTATGAAAAAGCGAAAGAACAAACCGATATACTGATCAATCAATCCGGTTATTCGCTTATGACAACTCCTTTTGGTACATTTAACGATGGAGGTGAACCTGAAACCTGGCCTATTACGCGTAATGTTATTTGGGATCTGCATCGTGCCGAAAACAAGCTTATATCTGCCAACAGGGAAGTAATTATGGGTATACCTAACAGGGGTGCAGAAGCAGAATCTTTTGTTAAGATGCTTACCATGCGTATCATGTATCCTTTCCTTTTCAACAGTGCGGTACAAACAAAAGACGGCAAGCAAGCCTTATTAAACCTAAGACGTAACCATAATGATTACAATTCTAAATATGATTACATGCGTGCATTTGGTCGAGGCATAGCTACTTATCGTCCGAGTTATTTCCAGAATCATACACTATGGTATGTGAACAACGTGCTGGATGAAGGAGACTTACGTCATAGCTCCGAAGCCGGTAATTGGGTGCGCATGGAGGATTATCGTGTAAACAACAAAGCATCTTCAGAGTTTGGTAAACCCATTACCCTTTTCGACGACAATGGGAAATTACTCTGTAGTGATACTATCCGTCGCTGGTTTGATGTACCTCATTATATATTCTATCTGGACGATCCTGTGAACGAAGAAAACATCAGTGGTTCCGATGGACTCAGAGGAGCAACAGATGGAGGTATTGCTGATTGGTATCTTTACCGTTTGGCCGAAGCTTACCTACTTCGTGCCGAAGCGAAGTTTTACATGAATCCCAATGACGCTACAATTAAGGACGATCTTAATGTAATCAGGCAACGTGCACAATGCAGCCAATTGTATGAAGGTCCCGTAACTATTGGTGATATCATGAATGAGCGAGCCCGTGAATTGTACTTCGAAGAATGGCGTAATGTTGAATTGAAAAGGGTATCACTATGTCTCGCACGTAGTGGTAAACCTGATGAATGGGGCAATACATATGACCTAGATACTTTTGATAAACAGAGTGGAACTGATTCTGAAGGCGGAAGTTACTGGTATCAGCGTGTCACAAAGTGTGGTATGTATAACAAAGGCGAGACTATTCAAATTGTAGCTACAAAATCAAGTCTCAATTTCGTAATAGATAAAAAGAACATGTACTGGCCTATCTATAATGCATCAATTACTGCTAACAACAAAGGTGAATTGAGCCAGAATTATGGTTATGACGGTTATAATCCAGATGTTTTCAAATGGGATAACTGGGAAGATGCAGTAGCTGATGAGGACAAAACAGAATAATTTTTTTTATTATTTGTTTTTAATTACTTCTGATCGGCTAAGCATAAGCTTAGCCGATCAGTAAAACTAATTTGATAAATAAATTATAATAATAATACTATGATCAAAAAGGCGATTTTCTTATTATGTCTTCTTCCTTTCTATTTATTTTCGGCACAGACGAATGAGTTGAAGAAATTTCCGAAGGGATCTGATCCCAAAGAAGTCGGTAAACGTTTGGCTTATAATTTTGTAAATGCACGACATGACCTTTATGCCGGAAAATACATCCATTATGCCGAAGTGTGTACTTGGAATGGAGCTCTTGATTATGCAATACAAACGAAGGACAAAGAACTTATCAAACAACTACAAAATAGGTTTGAACCTTTTTTTACTCGCGAAAAAGTTTTGTTACCTCCCATGAATCACGTAGACTACAATATGTTTGGTAGTCTTGCACTCAAACTCTATCAAATTACCAATGACAAAAGGTATCTGGAGATAGGACTGGCTTATGCCGATAGTCAATGGGAAGTGCCGGTGAATGCAAAACCGGAAGAAAAGGACTGGGCCGAAAAAGGATATTCCTGGCAGACTCGTATGTGGATTGATGATATGTATATGATTACCGTTATACAAAATGAAGCATATAAAGTTACAGGTGACCCAAAGTATATTGACCGGGCTGCAAAGGAAATGGTTCTTTATCTAGAGGAATTGCAGCGTGCGAACGGCCTTTTCTATCATGCCCCTGATGTTCCTTATTATTGGGCGCGGGGCGATGGCTGGATGGCGGTGGGTATGGCCGATTTGCTGCGTGAATTACCCAGGGAGCACAAAGATTTTGCCCGTATTATGGAAGGTTATCTTACCATGATGGAGAACCTGAAAAAATTTCAGAGGCACGATGGCATGTGGAACCAACTCATCGACGAGCCTGATTTCTGGGCGGAAACGTCCGGAACAGCCATGTTTACCTATGCATTTATCAGAGGTGTTCAACAGGGATGGTTGAATGCTGCAGAATATGGTCCAGCTGTAAGGAAGGCATGGTTAGCTATGATTCCTTACATCGATGAACGGAATAATGTGACGGAGGTTTGTATAGGTACCGGCAAGAAGAATGATAAGCAATATTATTTTGATCGTCCACGTCTTGCCGGTGATTTTCACGGACAGGCTCCATATCTATGGTGTGCTGCAGCACTCTTAAATAGATGAAACACTAATTGATAGTGTCTGCAAAAAATCTACCCTTTAAAAAATAATAAATCAATCTTTTTAAAGCATTCAATCGTCATAAATAAAGTAAAATTGCATATGACCTTCTTTGTTAATCTACAAGGATTTGTCTAGTTGAGATATATTGTTGGTCACCGGAGACAAGAACGGGCCCTGGGTGAACACCCGCAATCCCATTGTGGTGAACCTGAATGGTTCTGGCGATGTGGAGGTGCCTGTGACACCCTATTTCCCATCTCGAACGAGTCGATAACGCTAAGTGTCAACACACTCAATGCAAACCTGAATGTTGACAAGATCGTGTCAACTGCAAACATCGATTATGTGACACTGCTGGTGAGCAAAACCTCATTCATGGACGATGCCACCATCATCGCACTAAAGGACTCCAGAGATCAACAAACCGGATCGTTGAACCTCTTAATGGATCTCTCCGGTAATGCAAACGTTGCAAATGCAAAAGCGCTCTTTGCAAGAGTAGGGGTAAGAACGGTAGGTGCCGATCAGGCTATCTATTCCGATATTGTACGTTTAAAATAAATTGTGTGATTGCAAGAGGTTGTACAACATTACAACCTCTTGTTTTTTTAATCTCATTGATATGACCAAATTGAATCATTTTTTTCTCTTCATCATTCCGTTATTAATGCTGTCTTGTGGGAAACAATCCACAACTGTACCTGTAATCCCTGCAAATCTCTCAACGGATCTGCGCGCTCCCTCTTATCCACTGGTGACGGTAGACCCATACTTTAATGCATGGTCCAACACCAACAATCTGTATGATGATCAGGTACGTCACTGGACAGAAAAGGAGTTCCCCTTGTTGGGAGCCCTCCGTGTGGATGGTGAAGTTTATCGGTTCATGGGTGTAGAGAAACTACCCCTTAAGCCACTCCTCCGTTCGGTACATGAAGAAAAATGGGAAGGAAAATATACCTTCGACAAACCCCGGGGTGATGAATGGAAAAATATTGAATTCGATGATGCTGCGTGGAAAACGGGTGTTTCCGCTTTCGGAACCAAAAACGAACCCGATCTTTCCACCCTTTGGGATACCCGGGATATCTGGATTCGCAGAGTCTTTGAACTACAAGATGATGTTGCACAAAAGGATATCTATCTGCATTATTCACATGATGATATTTTTGAATTATATATCAATGGAGTGCAGGTAGTGGGAACCGATTATTCCTGGAACTACAATGTACAGCAAGCATTACCCGACGAGGTAAAAGCAATGCTCAAAAAAGGAGAAAACATCATTACTGCTCACTGTCACAACAGAACAGGAGGAGGATATGTCGATTTCGGACTGTACGAAAAAGAAGCTGACAAGGAATCGTTTGACAATACGGCGATACAGAAATCTGTGAATGTATTGCCCACTCAAACAATTTATACCTTCGATTGTGGTCCGGTTGAGATGGATCTGATCTTCACCACTCCTCTGCTCATGGACAATCTGGAACTGATGTCCCGCCCGGTAAGTTACATATCCTATCAGGTACGGTCGAAAGACGAAATCGCACATGAAGTACAGATTTATTTTGAAGCCACCCCACAATGGGCAGTCAACAATGTAAGCCAGCCGGTAGATTACGAAAAAATTGAAAAGGGTAATCTTTCATTCCTTAAAACCGGAACGGTTGAACAGCCGGTGCTCGGGAAGAGCGGTGACGATGTGCGAATCGATTGGGGTTATTTCTATGTAGCGGGTCCTGACGACAAGGATTCCAGATTGAATTTTGGTGATTATTGGAACAGTAAAAAGGAATTCAGAACAACAGGAATGATTTCAGCTGCAGAATCAGCCAACCTTTCGGGTAGGATCAATGAGTCGATGACCGTTCTTGCATATAGTGAGGATCTCGGAAAAGTTTCAACCGATCACTCAACCGGTTTCTTCATGCTGGGTTACAATGATCTGTATGCGATACAGTATTTCGGAAAGAACCTGAAAGGTTATTGGACCGATAATGGAGCTATCGACATTCTACAGGCATTTGAATCCGCCCAAAACGACTATGCCTCCATCATGGAGCAGTGTAACCAGTTCAACAGGAGCATGATGGCCGATGCCATTGAAGCCGGAGGCGTAAAATACGCTGAATTATGTGCGCTCGCATATCGCCAGGCCATAGCTGCTCACAAACTGGTGAAGGATGAAGAGGGTACCTTACTGTTTCTTTCAAAAGAAAATAACAGCAACGGATCCATTGGTACGGTAGACATCACCTATCCCTCCTCTCCATTATTTCTGTTGTACAGTCCCGAACTGGTGAAAGGATTAATGAACCCTATTTTTTATTACAGTGAAAGTGGAAAGTGGACCAAACCCTTTGCTGCACATGATGTGGGTACTTATCCTCTTGCAAACGGACAGACCTATGGTGGAGATATGCCCATTGAGGAATCGGGGAATATGCTTATTACTACAGCTGCCTTGGCTAAAATGGAAGGCAATGCCGACTATGCTGCCAGCCATTGGGATCTGTTGACGGTATGGACCGATTATTTGGTTGAGAATGGGTTGGATCCGGAAAATCAACTCTGCACCGATGACTTCGCTGGTCATTTTGCCCATAACGCCAATTTATCCATCAAAGCAATCATGGGGATCGCCTCCTATGCCAAGCTTGCTTCAATGCTGGACAAAGAGGACGTGGCCACTAAATACATGGAAATTGCCAAAGAGATGGCGGTGAAATGGGAACAAATGGCAATTGATGGAGATCATTACAAACTCACATTCGACAGATCGGGAACATGGAGCCAAAAATATAATATTGTTTGGGATAAGTTGTTAGGATTTAATATCTTTGATCCGCAGATCGTCCAAAAAGAGATGGCCTACTACAAAACGCAACAAAATGAATATGGTTTGCCATTGGACAACAGAGCTACTTATACCAAAACGGACTGGATCATGTGGACTGCTACACTTACCGGCAACAGGGCTGATTTCGACGCTTTGGTTGATCTCGTATACAAATATGCTGATGAGACTTCCTCACGGGTTCCCCTAAGCGACTGGCATGATACTGTTACAGCTGAAAGAATGAATTTTAAGGCCCGTTCGGTTGTGGGGGGATACTTTATGAAAATGCTGGAAGATAAAATCAAAGCAGCTGAAAAGATCAGAAAATAAAAAATTGAACAATGATGTAGATCATGCAAATATCAGGAGTAAGAATATCATATATGATACTGGCTTTTTTTCTGATCTCCACAGCGTTATATTCAGAAGAAAAGACAAGGGTCAGTGTGGTTGACAGACCCGATACAGATGCTGTCAACAACTCGTACCGGCAAAACCGATCACCCCTCCTGCCGCAGAATTTTATCAAACTGCCGGTGGGGGCGGTGCAACCGGAAGGATGGATCCTGAAACAACTGGAACTTCAAAAGGAAGGACTCAACGGACAGCTGGGAGAGATCAGTGCTTGGCTCGATAAGGAGAACAATGCATGGTTGGGTACAGGAACTGATTATGGCTGGGAGGAAGTGCCTTACTGGTTGAAAGGATTTGGCAATATGGCCTATATCCTGAACGATAAAGAGATGATCAGTGAGACCATATCCTGGCTGGAAGCAGCTATTAAGAGTCAAAGAGCCGACGGTTATTTTGGCCCTTATATTGAGAAAAACGGCAAGCCCGATTTATGGGGTAATATGATCATGATCTGGTGCCTTCAATCTTATTATGAGTATTCAGGTGATCAGCGTGTGATTGATCTGATGACAAATTATTTCAAATGGCAGTTGAACCTTGCGGATGAACTGTTTCTGGAAGATTACTGGGAGAACAGCCGTGGAGGTGATAACCTCCTGAGTGTCTACTGGCTGTATAATATTACCGGGGAGTCTTTTTTATTGGATCTGGCAGCCAAAACGCATCGCAATACGGCAAACTGGCGTCAGCGTTCAACACTCCCCAACTGGCACAATGTAAATATTGCGCAGAGCTTCAGAGAGCCTGCCTCCTGGTATATGCTTTCGAAAGACTCAGCAGATCTGATCGCAACCTATAATGTGCATCACCTGATTCGAAATACATTCGGTCAGGTTCCGGGAGGTATGTTCGGTGCCGATGAAAATGCCAGAATGGGATATATCGATCCTCGCCAGGGTACTGAGACCTGTGGCTTTGTGGAGCAGATGGCTTCAGATGAGATCCTACTACTGATGACGGGTGACCCCTTCTGGGCGGAGCATTGTGAGGATGTAGCCTTCAACTCTTACCCGGCATCCATGATGCCCGATTTGAAGTCGCTACGCTACATCACTGCGCCCAATCACACGATCAGCGATTCAAAGAATCACCACCCGGGGATAGACAATAAAGGCCCTTTTCTGGCAATGAATCCATTCAGTAGCCGCTGCTGTCAGCATAACCATGGACAGGGATGGCCCTACTTTGTTGAACATCTCATGATGGCCACACCCGATAATGGTATTGCCGCTGCAATATATGGTGCCTGCAGAGCGACTGTCAAGGTAGCCGATGGGCAACCGGTTGAAATTGTGGAAGAGACAAATTACCCTTTCGAGGAGTCACTCACATTCACCATTCATACATCTGATAAGGTTACCTTCCCGCTTTATCTGAGGATTCCTTCCTGGGTTAACAACCCCTCACTGATCATCAATGGGAAAACGATCACGGCTGATCTTGTTCCGGGAAAGTATGTCCGTGTGGAAAGGAAATGGAAGAATGGTGATCAGGTTGTCCTGAACCTGCCCATGAAACTGTCTCAGTCGGTCTGGCTTGTCAACCAGGAAAGCCGAAGCATCCATTATGGGCCGTTGTCATTCTCCCTGAAGATCAAAGAAGATTATAAAAAGGTGAGCAGCATTGAAACAGCGATTGGTGACTCGAAATGGCAGAAAAATGCAGACCCGGCAAAGTGGCCAAGTTATGAAATCTATCCTGCCAGTGATTGGAATTACGGATTGGTGGTGGATGACTCACAGCCGCTGGAAGAGAATTTCGAAGTCATCAAATCGGCATGGCCGTCGGGTAATCAACCTTTCACTGTTGAAACTGTACCTCTTGAAATCAAAGTAAAAGGAAAAAGACTCATAGGGTGGGGTATTGATGAACATGGCCTTACGGCTGAGCTGCCCATCAAGGAGAATCAAAATTTTGAATCGGCAACAGAGGAGATCACGCTCATCCCTATGGGTGCTGCCCGTTTAAGAATAACCGCATTTCCGGTATATCGTCAATGAAAAAAATGAAGTTGATTACTTTCTTGGTTGTGCTATCCGGTATGCTTATACCGGATGGCCTTCTATTACGCGCCAATTCAAATTACTCGTTTAAACACTACAACATTAACAACGGACTATCCCAGAATACGGTACGTGCCATTTATCAGGACAGACAGGGGTTCATGTGGTTTGGAACCAAAGACGGACTGAACAGATTCGACGGGACTAAGTTTGTGATCTATAAATTTTCCCCCGACGGTAATCTGAACGACAATGTATTTCACCGTATCCTACAGGACAGGCAGGATAATATATGGGTGGCAACAGAAGAGGGAGTCTATATCTTTGATATGCATCAGGAAGAATTCCGTCGTTTTAACCATCTATCCAACGAAAACGATTCAGTGAAAGGTGTGGTGACCGACATGGTCATGGATCGTGATGGCGATATCTGGATGTCGGTTGAAGATGTAGGTATCTACCATTACAGTTTTGAGGATGATCTCCTTCAGCTTTACGAGATACCTCTGGTGCAGGACGGGATGAAAATGGTGAGTTTATCTCCCGACAACAATGGTGGAGTCTGGGTATTTCCCTATTCCTCACCATTCCTTCATATCAATAAGCAGACGAAGAAAATCAGCCAGTATAATCTGGAAGATGATGAGTCGCTTTTGCATCATACGGGTGAGGTATCCGATGTGATGCTGGATCAGAATGTTTTACTTGTAGCCACCTCTCAAAAGGGGCTGATCGCGATCAATACCATCAATAAAACACACCGTGTAGTTCTGGACAGGGATACGCGGGGTGAACCTTTGTTTGTGCGTAGCGTGGAACGTATCGATCCAAACACCTTATGGATTGGTACTGAGTCCGGTATTTATATTTATCATTCCGATACCGAAGAAGTGACAAATCTGAGGCATGATAATAACATTCCCCATTCACTTTCCGATAATGCCATATATTCTATTTACAAGGATCGTGAGGGTGGCATATGGGTCGGTTCTTATTTTGGCGGAGTGGATTATTACCCCAATCAACAGAGTAACTTCGACCTGTTCTACCCTTTAGTCGATAGAAGTGGCCTGCATGGTAACCGTGTCAGGGAGTTTTGTCATGCCCCAGACGGAAATATATGGATAGGCACTGAAGATGGAGGTCTGCATCTCTTCGATCCCGTATCAGAGACATTTCTGCCTCTCCCTATGCCATTAACCACGCTATATACCAATATACATGCTTTGTATAACGATGGTGACTATCTCTGGATAGGCGTATTTTCAAAAGGACTTCACCGTTTTCATCTTAAAACCGGAGAAATGGTAACTTATACCCATTCCGATGATCCTTTTTCCATCAGTCAGGATAGTCCGTTTGCACTCTGTAAAGACAGACAAGGCTTCTTATGGGTGGGCACCTTGTCGGGTGTCGATATCTATGATGAAAAAAATGATCGTTTCAAGCGTCTCGATATCTTAAAAGGGGTGTCCATCCTGGATATCTTCGAAGACAGCCAGGGTTTTATCTGGATATCCACATTTCTGGATGGTCTTTACCGATTTAATTCGGCTACAAAAGAATGGAAGAACTTTGTTTATGACACATCTGATCCGGAAAGCCTCCCTTATAATAAAACCACCTCCGTATATGAAGACAGTAAAAACAGGTTGTGGGTAACTACCCAGGGTGGAGGGTTTAGTCTTTTCAACAGAGAGAGTGAGACCTTTTCAACGGTGAACAGTAACAGGGGACTGCCTAACGATGTTGTTTATCAGATTGTGGATGATAATGAGGGTGTACTCTGGTTATCCACCAACTCGGGGCTTGTGAGATACGATCCTGAGAAAAGAACATTCAAGAATTATACAGTTCAGAATGGGTTAAAAACAAACCAGTTCAACTACAATTCAAGTTTTAAAACCCGGGATGGAGACATCTATTTTGGATCGTTGGATGGATTTGTCCGCTTTGATCCCTTAGGATTTAAAGACAACAAGTTCAGAGCACCCATGGTATTTACCGATCTTTACGTCAATAATCGGAGAATAAATCCTACTGATGATAAATCACCTCTTAAAGAGAGCATGCTCTATACCGATGCAGTGAGTCTTCCACATCATCAGAACTCGTTGACGATTCTCTTTTCCCGGTTCAATTATGGAGGAGCCGATACCGATCAGATTTATTATATGCTGCAGGGATTTGATAAAACCTGGATCATGGCAGATAAAAGTCAGATAATCAACTACTCAAATTTAAAACCCGGTGATTATACGCTTGTACTGGGTATAGCTGGTGAAGATCGGACAGAATTTATTCAGAAAATGAATTCATTCTCCATTCGGATAAGACCTCCTTTCTGGTTGAACAGGTTGGCCTTTTTGATTTACTTTTTGCTCTTTATGACAGGTATGACTCTCCTGACGCGTTACCTGACAGTTCGCAACAGGCTCCGTCAAAAAATAAAGATGAGGGATTTCGAACAACTGAAAGAGAGGGAACTGTACCGCTCCAAAATCAACTTTTTTACCAATGTGGCTCATGAGATTCGCACACCGCTGACGCTGATCAAGGCTCCTCTCGATCATGTGTTGATGACCGAGAAAGTATCTGAAAGTGTCAAGGAAAATCTGTTGGTCATGAGCAAGAATACAGGCCGATTGCTTAATCTTACCAATCAGTTGCTTGACTTCCGTAAAACAGAATCGGAGGCATACCTTTTGAATCTCCAGACACAAAACGTGAGCGAACTGATCAGAGAGACCTTGCTTCGTTTTATGCCTCTTGCGAAACAAAAAAATGTGACGATTGAAACCGTTCTTCCGGAACAAGATATGTTTGTGCAACTCGATAAGGAGGCTTTTATCAAGATCATCAGCAATGTGCTGAACAACGCCATCAAATACTGTAATCATTTTGTCAGACTGGAGGCAGCCATCAATGAGACAGAAGTGAGAGAATTTCATTTACTGAC
>DHTF01000117.1:0-1139 GCA_002411515.1 Proteiniphilum sp. UBA5267
TACATGGGCAAAGTTAAAAAACTGATGCCCGCCCTCAACGCTGCATTTGTGAACGTGGGACACAAAAAGGACGCTTTTCTTCACTATTTGGATTTAGGGGTTGAATTCAACACGATTCTGCACTTTCAGAAGCTTGTTGAAGACAAGAAAAAAATTCCGCAGCTCCAGAAGATGAAGCTGCAACCCGATATCGACAAAGAGGGTTCCATCTCAGACATTTTGAAGGTCGGTCAGGAAATTTTGGTGCAAATAGCCAAAGAACCCATATCGACTAAAGGTCCGAGGCTGACAGCCGAAATTTCATTTGCCGGACGGTTTATGGTGTTGATTCCATTCATCGATCGGGTGTCGGTATCACAAAAAATCAAATCGCGCGAAGAGCGCGCTCGCCTCAGGCAGCTTATCCAAAGTATCAAGCCCAAGAACTTCGGTGTCATCATACGCACGAATGCTGAGGGTAAAAGGGTTGCTGACCTCGATGCTGAGTTAAAAGTGCTGGTCAAAAGATGGGAAGACAATATCGGTAAGATACAGAGAGCAAAAGCCCCCACACTTATTTTCGAAGAGACGGGACGCACTGTAGCCCTGTTACGCGATATCTTTAATCCTTCTTTCGAACAGATACACGTCAATGACAAAGACGTGTCGAAACAGATTGCCGAATATGTTAGCATCATTGCACCGGAACGAAAAAATATTGTCAAAGAATATACCGGTGCTTTGCCTATCTTGGATAATTTCGGCATCACAAAACAGATAAAATCGCTCTTTGGGAAAACTGTGACATTCAAAAATGGTGCTTATCTCATTATTGAACACACGGAGGCGTTGCATGTTGTTGATGTGAACAGCGGAAACCGCAACAAATCAAAACTGGGTCAGGAGGAAAGCGCATATGAAGTGAATGTGGCTGCTGCAGAGGAAATTGCCCGTCAATTGCGATTGCGGGATATGGGTGGTATCATCGTCATCGACTTCATCGACATGGGTAAATCGGAGCATCGGAACAAGCTCCTTACGAAGATGCAGGAATTGATGGCCCACGACAGAGCCAAACACAACATTTTGCCATTGAGTAAGTTCGGGCTCATGCAAATCACGCGGCAGCGTGTACGACCCGAAATGGAAGTTACCACAAG
>DHTF01000117.1:1286-12842 GCA_002411515.1 Proteiniphilum sp. UBA5267
ATGGAAGTTACCACAAGCGAAGTTTGCCCCACTTGCTTTGGTAAAGGAAAGATTAAATCGTCGATACTCTTCACCGATACACTGGAAGGAAAGATCGATTATCTGGCGAATAGTCTCAAAGTGAAGAAATTCAGTCTGCACATACATCCTTATGTTGCGGCGTACGTTCAGAAAGGTTTCTTTTCGTTGAAGTATAAGTGGAAGAAGAAATACAACGTGGGAATGCAAATTATCCCCGATCAGAAGCTCGGGTTCCTGCAATATGTTTTTTACGACCGCGAAGGAAACGAAATAGACCTGAAAGAAGAAATTGAAATGAAATAGATTTCACCTCAGGTGAAACAAGGAATAGGATAGAACCGGTTTTTCGAAAGAAATGCCGGTTCTTTTTATTTACAGAGGATCCACATCATAATAAAGAGTCACCTGTCTCAAATCGGTCTCTTGGCGCAGCTTTTCTTCTGCATTTTTTAGGATGTCGCGAATCTTCTGGGGCGAGAGTCCGTTTTCGAGTTTGAGCAAAATCTCCCGAATATATTGCAGTTGCACACGCTCCACAACGGGTTTGTTGGGTCCCAAAACACGCCCCTGTAATGACCTTTTAATCAGTTCTGCATAATCAGAAGCAGCTTTTTCGACTTTTGTCCGATCCCTGTGTTTACATACAACGCGAATTAATCTGTAAAAGGGGGGATAGTGAAACAGGCTACGTTCTTTGAGCTGAGCATGGAAGAAACCCATATAGTCGTTGGTTTTTACATAGCTGTAAATAGGGTTTTCCGGATCAGAACTCTGAATAACGACCGTCCCCGGGGTCTTTTTTCGTCCGGCACGACCAGCAGCTTGCGTCATCATCTGAAATCCCCGCTCGTGGGAACGAAAATCGGGATAGTTGAGTAGCGAGTCTGCTGAGACGACACCTACTACTTTTACATGATCAAAATCGAGGCCTTTCGAAAGCATCTGTGTCCCCACCAGTATCTGAATCTTCTGCTGCTGGAAATCTTCTATGATCTGCTCGTAACGCTCCTTACCGCGGGTGGTATCCATGTCCATCCTGGCTACCCTGCACGCAGGGAAAAGCTGCGTGACTTCTTCTTCGAGCTGTTCTGTTCCCTGTCCCATGGGTACCAGGCTATCCTGATGACACGAAGGACATTGATTCGGAACAGGATACGTACTGTTGCAATAATGACACACCAGTTGTTTATTACTTTTGTGGTAGGTGAGTGATACGTCACAGCGGCTACATTTGGGTGTCCATTCACACTGATTACAAGTAATCATAGGCGAAAATCCTCTTCTGTTTCTGAAGAGAATAACCTGTTCGCACTCTTCCAAAGCCGAGTTTATCAGTTCAATTGTTTTTGGAGAGAGTACTGTTTTCATTTTTTTTCTACGACGCAACTCCCTCGTATTTTCAATCGCTATCTCCGGCATCAACGATCCGTTAAATCGCTCTCCCAGCGTGACCAGTCCATACTTGCCGGTCTGTGTATTATAATATGATTCCATCGATGGCGTAGCGGATCCGAGCAAGGTCTTCGCTCCGGAAATAAAAGCCAGCATCACGGCTACATCCCTTGCATGATATCGGGGAGCAGGGTCTTGTTGTTTGTAACTGCTTTCGTGTTCCTCATCCACGATCACCAGTCCGAGTCGTTGGAAAGGGAGAAACAGCGATGAACGTGCGCCAATAATAATCTCGTAGGGTTGGGGTGAAAGCATTTTTAGCCAGATCTCTGCCCGTTCATTATCGTTGATTCCAGAATGGTAGATACCCAACCGGTTGCCGAAGACGGCTTGTAATCGTTGGGTGAGCTGTGTGGTGAGGGCTATTTCGGGAAGTAAATAGAGTGTTTGTTTTCCTTCGGCTAAGAGTAGGGTGATGAGATGTATATAGATCTCCGTTTTTCCGCTTGCGGTGACGCCATGCAACAGGCAGGTCTGTTTCTCGAGGAAGCATTCGCTGATTTCTGTAAATGCTTTCTGCTGATTTGGGTGCAGCGGATATGCCGGGCGGGTTGGTACTACGTCGGTCCCGAGACGGCTGGTTTCTACACGTGTGGATAGGAGTATCTCTTTTTGCAGTAGGCCGTTTAATACGGATGTCGAAAAGGAACTGAATCCGGTAAGAGTTTGTTTGCTGATTCGTTCTACGTCGTGGGTAGAAAGAAAAAGGATGATTTCAGCCAGCAGCGCCTGTTGTTTTTTCGCTCTCCCCGGTAATTGTAAGAGGGTTTCCCGTTTTAACACCGGATTTATCATTATAAACGTTTCGGTTTGGGGAGCAAAAGAGTGGTGCAGGTCACGTGATTTCATGGAAGGAGGCAGTGCTGCCTTGTACACATCTCCCAGAGCAGACATATAATAAAATGCGATCCACTCCCACAATTTCAATTGCTGCTCGTTCACGATAGCATGTGAATCAACGAGAGAGTGGATCGGCTTTATTTCCATATTCATCGGTCTCTTTGAGTGAATATGCGCCACAATCGCAGTGTAATGCTTCCGGCTTCCAAAAGGAACGATCACCCTGAAACCGACGCCGATCTTCGGTTGCATCTCCAATGGAATGGCATAGGTGAACAAACCGTGTAGCGGAAGGGGAAGGATTACATCGGCATACATGTGCTAGAAATAGATTGAACCGGTGAGGTTCCAGGATTCAGCTTTGCCATTCAGGGGATCCTTCCAGTTGGGCTCATCTACGGAATAATTATCCGTAAGCTGCACACGGTAATTTATTCCTACCTGTATCAAGCTAAGCAGTTCAAAGCCTATACCTACATTTACACCTGCCTGAAACTCTTTCGCCTTGATATCCTGTACGGTCTGACTGAGATTCATCTTGTCGCCCTGGATAAGATATCCTGCATAGGGTCCTGCAGCAGCAAAAAGCTGCAGCGGCAACACATCTGGGCCGAATTTTAATTTTGCGTTCAGAGGAAGTATCAAATAACGGTTCGATACGTCGCTGTCTCCTGTCTCGCCCGTGAGATGGGCAACAGTCATGCGGTTGTCGTTATACAACAACGAAGCTTCGATGCCCAAGTTGCCTATACCCACTGGAAGAAACATGGCTTCAAGAGTGGGGCCGATGCTGTACGATGTCATATTTTCTACTGCGAGGGCACTGCTGCGAAATTCGGGATTATTCAATCCCACATCGGCTTTAATACCGAACCTGACTTGTGAAAAGGCAGGTAAACTGAGCATGGACAATAAAAGGAGGACCATGCCGGTCTTGCACATTGTCTTTGTCTTCATATGATTCAATTTTTTATTTTTCCGAGTGAAGTAAAAAACGAAAATTACTTCACTCGCTTTAAACATCACAGAACACTTTCCATGATGCAAGATAAACAAAAAAGAGGAGCGAAGGGTTGTTAAATGAGTATTAAATTCCAAATAAAAAAAGCGTCCCTGCTCTCTGCGAAGAGAGGTAACGCTTTCTCAGTATGGTTTACAGTATGTTTAATCTTTAAATCTGGCTTTCAGAAACTCCCTGTTCAACCGGGCTATGTTGCTAATAGAAATATTTTTGGGACACTCCACTTCGCAGGCACCCGTGTTGGTACAGTTGCCAAAGCCTAGTTCGTCCATCTTGGCGACCATCGACTTGGCACGCCGTGCCGCTTCTACGCGTCCCTGGGGTAGCAGTGCCAGCTGGCTCACCTTGGCCGATACGAAGAGCATGGCCGATCCGTTCTTGCAGGCAGCCACGCAGGCTCCACAGCCAATGCAGGCCGCTGCGTCCATGGCCATTTCAGCATCGTCACGCGGAATGGGTATGGAATTGGCATCGGGTACACCGCCAGTATTGACGGAGACGTATCCTCCCGATTGGATGATCTTGTCGAAGGCCGATCTGTCGACCATCAGATCTTTGATAATAGGGAAGCCTGCAGAACGCCAAGGTTCCACGGTGATGGTGTCGCCGTCGTTGAAGCGGCGCATATGCAGCTGACAGGTAGTGATACCACTGTCAGGTCCGTGGGGATGGCCATTGATATAAAGACTACACATGCCACAAATGCCCTCACGGCAGTCGTGATCAAACACCACAGGTTCCTTTCCTTCGTTGATGAGCTTTTCGTTGAGGATGTCTAGCATCTCCAGAAAAGAGCTGCCTTGAGAGATATTTTCCAGTGGGTATGTTTCAAAATGCCCCTTTTCTTTGGGCCCGTTCTGGCGCCAGACCTTTACTTTTATGTTGATATCTTTATCCATGATTGGTAGTATTTGAGTGGTTTAGGACCTTACGATTTATAGTTTCTTTGCTGGCGTACAATGAATTCGTAGTCAAGTGGTTCTTTGTACATGACAGGTGCATTTTGCTCACCTTGGTATTCCCAGCAGGATACGTATGAGAACTGATCGTCGTGCCGTAAGGCTTCTCCTTCGGGCGTCTGGTGTTCGAGACGGAAATGACCGCCACAGGATTCCTCGCGATCGAGTGCATCGTGAGCCATCAGCTCGCCTATCTCAATGAAGTCGGCCAGACGCAAAGCCTTTTCGAGTTCCACATTGAGTGTATCCTTGTTACCGGGGATACGGAGGTTGGTCCAAAAGTCCTTTTTCACCTCTTTCAGTTTCTCGATAGCCTTTTTCAATCCTTCCGCATCACGGCCCATACCCACGAAATCCCACATTACATGTCCCAATTCTTTGTGAATATGATCTACAGAATGTTTTCCCTTGATGTTCATCAGCCGGTTGAGTCGCTCGTTGATCTCTTTCTCTGCTTGGTCAAATTCGGGCCTGTCGGTTTTGAAGCGGGGCACGTTGATCTGATCTGCGAGGTAATTCTGTATGGTATATGGCAGTACGAAGTAACCGTCGGCCAAGCCCTGCATGAGTGCCGATGCTCCCAAACGGTTGGCTCCGTGGTCGGAGAAGTTGGCTTCACCAATGGCAAACAGACCAGGGATGGTGGTCATCAACTCATAATCGACCCATATACCGCCCATCGTATAGTGAATGGCAGGGTAGATCATCATGGGTGTTTCATATGGATTGTCGTCCACAATCTTTTCATACATCTGGAACAGGTTCCCATAACGGGCTTCGACCACACTCTTACCCAGGCGTTGGATAGCTTCTGCAAAGTCGAGATAGACAGCCAGTCCGGTTGTCCCCACTCCGTAACCGGCATCACAGCGTTCTTTTGCTGCACGGGAGGCCACATCGCGGGGAACGAGGTTACCGAATGCAGGATAACGACGTTCGAGATAGTAGTCGCGATCCTCCTCTTTCAGATCGGTTGGCTTGAGCTTCCCTTCCCGAATGGCTTTGGCATCTTCTAGTTTCTTTGGTACCCAGATGCGACCGTCGTTGCGCAAGGATTCCGACATGAGGGTGAGTTTCGACTGGAACTCGCCGTGTACAGGGATGCAAGTAGGGTGAATTTGCGCCATGCAGGGGTTGGCAAAATAAGCTCCCTTCTTGTAGCACTGCCATGCTGCTGAGCCGTTAGAGGTCATGGCATTGGTCGAAAGGAAGAACGTGTTTCCGTATCCTCCTGTACCGATTACCACAGCATGTGCGCTAAAACGTTCCAGTTTACCGGTAATCAGGTTGCGGGCAATGATACCTCGTGCACGACCGTCTATGATGACCAGGTCCACCATCTCGTAGCGGGTGTAGAGTTTTACCTGTTTTTTGTGGATGGCGCGACTTAAGGCGGAATAGGCGCCTAGTAGCAACTGCTGTCCCGTCTGTCCGCGTGCGTAGAAGGTTCGTGATACCTGTGCTCCACCAAAGGAGCGGTTGTCGAGCAGGCCCCCATATTCGCGGGCAAAGGGAACGCCTTGTGCCACACACTGGTCTATAATGCTGTTCGACACCTCAGCCAGACGATACACGTTGGCTTCACGGGCTCTGTAGTCACCTCCCTTGATGGTATCATAGAAAAGGCGGTATACTGAGTCACCATCGTTGGGATAGTTCTTGGCGGCATTGATACCACCCTGCGCAGCGATGGAGTGCGCCCTGCGAGGGGAGTCCTGAATGCAGAAATTCAGCACGTTGAATCCCATTTCTCCCAGGGATGCGGCTGCCGATGCGCCGGCCAGTCCCGTACCCACTACGATGATATCGAGGCGACGTTTGTTGGCGGGGTTGACCAGTTTCTGATGGTTCTTATAATTTGTCCATTTCTCTGCCAGCGGGCCCTGTGGTATTTTTGAATTTATCTTGTTCATAATATATAGTAATTCTTACGTTATCCTACTAAATTGGAAAATCCGAAATGCATGGCCAATGCCACAACGATGAATCCTAGGCAGATGGCCGTAGAAACGACATTTCCCAGTACTTTGATGCGTTTCATCCAGATAGTGTTGTTCCATCCTACGGTATGGAGGGCACTCCAGAAGCCATGTGTCAAATGGAACCACAAAGCCACGAAAGCAGCAATGTACACAATCACAACCCAGACCTGTGAAAATACCTCTTTCACCAGTGTAGCGCTGTCATGACGGGCACCTTCGATCATGAGAAGTTCCTTGAACTGCATCTCATACCAAAACTGGTAGAGGTGTAATAACAGAAAAAGCAGGATGAAAAGTCCCAAAACGAACATGTTCTGCGACGACCATGTGGTGTCTGTTTTGCTGGATGAAGCATACCTGTCTTTGCCGCGTGCTTTCCTGTTTTGGAGTGTAAGCCAGATAGCATAGATGGTATGAACAACAAATCCCAGTGCAATAACCCCTGTACCCACGATAGCCCACCAGTTAGCTCCCAGCACTTCGTTGGCAAGGAAGTCGTAGGTTTCGTAATTGAAAATAAGCACCAGGTTCATCGATACATGGAACAGCAAGAATAGAATCATAAAGAGGCCGGAAATACTTTGTACGAACTTCCGTCCGATGGATGATTTGATTAACCAATTCATAGAGTTCTTTTTTTAATTATTTTGAAGATTTAATTGAATGATCAATTTTATAGTGTGCCCGTCTGAAATGAATACAAAACTTTGCTTTCAGAGAACAAAAGTAGTACTTTTCAGTATCATATGAAAGAACTATTTGCGGAAAAATTTCCTTAATTGACTTTTTTAAAAAAGGTGTCGATTGGGCAGGAGTTCGAATGAAAATGTGTATCAGTATTGCCGATATTTTGTTATCTTTGTGGGCTCAATTCATGGGTATACCCCATTCATTGGTGTGCTCAATATATTTTCAACAGAGATTATGGACATTGTTTTAAGTGGTATTCGTTCGACAGGGAAGTTACATCTGGGAAATTACTATGGTGCGTTGCGTAACTTTATACGGATGCAGGAAGAAAACAGCTGTTATTTTTTTATTGCCGATATACATTCTCTTACCACCCATCCCGATCCGAAAACTTTACATGAGAACGTGAAGAATGTGCTGGTGGACTATCTGGCGGCGGGTATCGATCCTGAAAAATCAGTGATTTATGTACAGAGTGACCTGCACGAAACCGCTGAGCTCTATCTTTATTTGAACATGCATGCCTACATGGGGGAATTGGCAAAAACAACCTCTTTTAAAGAGAAAGCACGTAAACAGCCCGAGAACGTAAATGCCGGGCTTCTGACTTATCCTACGCTGATGGCTGCAGATATCCTCATTCACAATGCCGATAAAGTGCCGGTAGGGAAGGATCAGGAACAGCATCTGGAGATGACGCGCAAGTTTGCCCGCCGTTTTAATAACTTCTATGGAGTTGAATATTTTAAAGAACCGGTAGCCTATAACTTTGGCAATGAGCTGGTGAAAATTCCAGGATTGGACGGAAGTGGAAAAATGGGAAAATCGGAAGGAAATGCCGTCTATTTGAGAGACAGTGCCAAGGAAATTGAGAAAAAGGTGAAGAGAGCATTGACCGACGCAGGTCCCACGGCACCCAATTCACCCAAGCCCGATTATATCGAAAACCTTTTTACCATCCTTCGCGTGGTTTCTACACCTGATGTGGTGCAGCATTACGAACAGCAATGGAATCAATGCGAAATACGTTACGGTGATCTCAAGAAACAACTGGCGGCCGACATCATCCGTGTGACACAGCCTATTCGTGAGCGGGTACTCGAAATTGAAAAAGATGATGCTTATCTGCGAAAAGTAACCACTGAAGGAGTAGAAAGGGCCCGCGAGAGCGCTTCCAAAACCATTAAAAATGTCAGAGAAATCGTCGGCTTCAAACGTTTTTGAATTTCCTGTCATAAACTTTTTCCATTCATAATTGTTCAGATATTCGTTCACTGTAGCTTTCAAATCATTTGATCGTTCGCACAGTGTTGTATGCGAAAGAGTGTACCCCAATTTATGGGGTTAGAAATTATCCAACCTTATGCTTACATTTAAATCATTGGATCTCGAAGACAGAGATCTGATCAACGCTTATCTGCAAAAACAAAATTACAGAGCCTCCGATCTCTGCTTCACCAATTTATTTTGCTGGGGCAAAAAGTTTGACACACAATTCGCGGTGGATGATGGGTGGCTTTTTATCCGTTTTAAAGACAATAACGGGAGAAATTCTTATCTCAAGCCCATTGGAGAGGGTGATCTGAGTAAGGGGATTCATGCCATCATGGAAGATCACAGCGTTTTGGACACCGTTTTCCAGATAAGGGGAGTCACACGGGATATGATGGATGAGATTGAGGAGGAGATGCCGGGCACGTTCGATTATACACTCAACCGGAGTGTGTCGGATTATATATACACCACCGAAAAGCTGATTCATCTCAAAGGCAAGAAGCTCCAAAGTAAACGGAATCATATCAACCGTTTTCAAAGAGAGAATGAGTGGAAGTATAAGTCTCTGACGGGCAATCCGGAACTGGTGAAGGAATGTAAAAGAATGCTTGACAAGTGGATGCTGATGAACATAGAGGAGAAAGACCCCTCGCTTGTTTATGATGATTATGCCACGACGCAGATGCTCGATAATTTTGAATACCTGAACCTGCGGGGAGGGCTGATTTGTGTGAACAACGAAATTGTTGCTTTTGCCATTGGTGAACCGCTGACAACAGATACAATGGTGGTTCACGTGGAAAAAGCATTTGCCGAAGTGCATGGTGCCTACACCATCATCAACCAGCAGTTTGCGGAGCATGAAACAGCCGGTTACACTTATGTGAACCGGGAGGAGGATATGGGAATCGAAAATTTGCGCAAAGCCAAGTTATCCTACCAGCCAGATATTATTTTGGAGAAATATAACGCACGACTGAAAAGATAACTGGCACAAATAATATAAAATTGCATGTCCATGGTTCAATTTGCCGACGACAGGACAAAACAGCAAGTTTGGGAAATGTGGAAAACCGTTTTTGGTGATCCGGATGATTATATGGAGATATACTTTCGTTACAAGTACCGGAACGACCAAACATTGTTGTATATGGAGGGAGACAAAGCATTGGCTTCGTTGCAAATGCTCTCTTATCGGTTCACTTTCTGCGGCAGAGAGATTCCCGTGATGTATCTGTCGGGTGTGTGCACTTTGCCCGAAGCACGCCGGAGAGGCTACACAAAGCAACTCCTGTTGCGTTGTTTCGAGGTAGCCCGCACAATGGAAGTACCCCTGGTGTTGCTTGTTCCCCAGGAAGAATGGCTGTTGCAGTTTTACGGGAAATATGGCTTTGTGCAAACATTCGATGCCGGTGACGAACCCTTGCCCTCTCTGAAAGAAATTATCACACAATACCCGAGTGATCTACAAGGTGCCTATCGTGCTTTTGATTCCTATTTCCGGCAGCAGGATATGACTGTGCAGAAAACATTCCCTGATTTCCGCGCCATGGTGGAGGAGGCGGAACTTTCTCATTTTCCATCGAAAGAAAAACTCAAAGGCATGGCACGCTTGATCAATGCGCAGCAACTCTGTAGCCTCTTTGCCGATTATTACAGGGAAAAATCATGTAGCCTTGTGGTAAGTGACAAGCAGATCAGGGAAAACAATGGCAACATCACCATTTCTGCCGGGAAAGTCGACCAAAACAATTTCCTTGTACCATCGTCGCTTCACATAGACATCGGCGAGTTGACACAATGCTTGCTAGGCTACCACACTTCCAGCAAGGAGGAACCCTTCCGAACAATCTTTCCGGAGAAACAACCCGCCATGCACTTTATGCTGGAATAATGAACTGCTCAACTATAACCACTTTCGTTTCTTGAAGTAGTAGAGAATAAACAGCGAGGAGAGCACCATACTCAGGATGGCTATCGGGTAACCCCATTTTTTATCAAGCTCGGGCATAAAGTCGAAGTTCATCCCATATATACTTGCAATCAGGGTGGGGGGCATGAAGATGACAGAGACGATGGTAAAGATTTTGATGATTTTGTTTTGTTCGATGTTTACATATCCAAGAAATGTATCCTGCAAATAATCGAGTCTGTCGAAGCTGAATTTGATGTGTTCCACCAGCGAGTTGATGTCCTTGATGATGATGGTAAGCTTGGGTTGCAGCTCTGCGGGAATAAATTCACTGCGCAGCATGCTCGATACCACACGCTGTTTGTCGATGATGTTCTCGCGCAGCATCATTGTTTTTTCCTGTAGGTTCTTGATCTCCGACAGGAGTTCCTCGTCAGCTTCCTGCAGGGTGAGAGAGTTACTCAACTGGGTAATCTTCTGCGTCATGTTCTCAATCATGTCGGCATCGAATTCTACCCGAGTTTCCAGCAAAGCAACAAGCACATGGGTCCCTGTGGGATAGTTTCTTGGATTGGCCGATATTTTTTTTACGGTCTCGTGAAAAGAGATTAGCTCTTCACCACGTACTGTAACAAGGATGTTGTTTTTCAGGATAAACGATACGGGATCTGTTTCGAAGTTCGATAAAAGAAAATTGGAGTTGACGACCAGGGTGTCGTTGGTCTCGATGTAGCGCGACGACATCTCGATCTCGATCATCTCCTCTTCTTCCTGAATGTAGATCTTCAGGAAATCCTCCAGTTCATTTTCTACTTCTTCGTCTACGTCGTTAAGGTCGATCCACAGGAAATTTTGTATGGGGTTAGATTTCAGGAAATCGAGGCTGCGGCTTAATCTGACGATGCCGTCTTTGTGGTAAAACAATTTAATTTCCGCCATGATCTCTTTTTTTTGAATCGTGAATAATCAATCATTTTTTTTCTTCCGGGGGAGCCTGTCTGATCAGTGGTTCCAATAGATTGGTCAACTGTTCGAACTGCGCGATAGACAATTGCTCGGGTCTTTTGGTGAGCATGGGGTCATCAGGCTGCGGGCTCTCTTCGGATAGCAGTGATTTAATGGAGTTTCGCAGCATCTTTCGTCGCTGGTTGAAGCATGTCTTCACTACTGTTTTGAATAATTTCTCATCGCAGTCGAGCTGCTTTCGCTTGTTACGCGTAAGCCGCACAACCGCCGATTTGACCTTAGGCGGAGGGATAAACGCCTGCTCGTTCACCGTGAACAGGAATTCTACATCATACCATGCCTGTAGCAAGACAGACAGGATGCCGTAGGCTTTGCTGCCGGGTGAAGCAACCATGCGTTCTGCAACCTCCTTTTGGATCATGCCCGAACAACAGGGAA
>DHTF01000117.1:12954-23334 GCA_002411515.1 Proteiniphilum sp. UBA5267
CATGCGTTCTGCAACCTCCTTTTGGATCATGCCCGAACAACAGGGAATCAGCTCCCTGTAATCGATTACTTTAAAAAAAATCTGTGAGGAAATGTTGTATGGATAATTGCCAATTACACAAAATTCACCGTTGTAGTAGGCGGAGAGATTCATTCGGAGAAAATCCTGTTGAAGGATCCTCCCCTGCAGCGCGGGGAAATGTGTCTGCAGGTAGGCCACCGATTCGCGGTCTATTTCGACCACAGTCAGATCTTTCTCTCTTTTCAGCAGGAATTGTGTGAGCATACCGGTACCTGGCCCCACCTCCAGCACTGGAACTGAGGGGAAGTCGTCGAGCGTAGCCGCGATGCGGTCTGCAATCATCTCATCTTTGAGAAAATGTTGCCCGAGGTTTTTTTTTGCTCTTACCGGAATCATTGCAATATGGCGTTTATTCCTTATCTTTACGGCCACAAAGGTAATATTTTTATTATATATATTAATTCAAACATCATCTAAAAACAAGTTACAATTGGTGATTTATAAGTGTTTGAATACCTTTGTATCATGTTGTGATACAGGTTACGTAAGAAATTAAACAGCTGAAAAGTGAAAATAAGTGCAGAATCCGTGAAGAGCGCGCTGAAGACAGTGCTTTCGTTGCTGCTGGGGTTGTTAATTATCTGGATGATGTACCGCAATACCGATTTGGGTGAGTTGTGGCAGATCGCAAAATCCGGTAATCTTGTGATCATTGGGATTTCCCTGATTTTTGGACTCCTGGGAAATATATTGAGAGGGTTGAGGTGGGAATTTTTTGTGAACTCACTCGGTTATCGCCCTCCCCGTGCCAGCATTGTGTATGCCACCTTGGGAAACTACGCTGTGAACTTCGTATTGCCCCGTGCAGGTGATGTATGGCGGTGTGGGGTGGTGAGCAAATATGATAAAATACCTTTTGGCAAAACGGTCGAAACATTCCTGGTAGACAAAGTGATTGACGTGCTTGCAGGATTGTTGGTAATCTTTGTCAGCGTGGCACTTTACATCGATTTTTTCATCTCTTATTTCCATGACAACCCCCAGTTTGCAGAAAACATGTCGGACTTTTTTTCCTCTGCGTGGATCCGGCTTTTGCTTGTAGCTTTGCTGTTGGTTGTGATATTGTTGCTGACGGTTTTTAGAAAGAAACCCTTCATGGTAAAAATCAGTAAACTTCTTTACACGGTGAAGTATGACTTGAAGATGATCGGGAAAATGAAAGAGAAGTGGCGTATTATTATTTATACAATTCTGATTTGGTTCTGTTTTTATTTGTATTTTTACATTTGCTTCTTTGCATTCGATTTCACCAAAGAACTAGGGCCACTTGCAGGATTGATAGTTTTCGCAATGACCAACATTGGAATCTCCGTGCCGGTACAAGGGGGGATAGGTCCCTGGCACTTTATGGTCATTTCCTCACTCGTGGTGTTGGGTGTTGCTGAAAACCAGGCGCTTGCATTCGCAGGGGCTGTGTTTACCATCCAGTCGGTTTGGCAAATTCTTTACGGACTGTTCGGTGTGTTCACCCTGCCTTATGTGAAAAGAGAAAACGGAAAATTAGCTACAGTAAAAATAATTTAATAGATCAACAATATGGCTACAGCAGAAATACTAGATATCAACCCTGAAAATGTGTGGCGACATTTTTATTCCCTCACCCAAATACCCCGTCCTACGGGTCAGATGAAACAGGTAACCCAGTTCGTGATGGACTTTGGACAATCTCTCCATTTGGAAACAATACAGGACAAGGTGGGTAATGTGGTGATCAAAAAGCCAGCAACAAAAGGGTATGAAGGAGCCAAAACGGTGATATTGCAATCACATCTGGATATGGTTCCTCAGAAGAATGCCGATGTGACCCATGATTTTGCTACAGACCCCATCATAACCATTGTCGACGGTGAGTGGGTGAAAGCACATTCCACCACCCTGGGAGCAGACAACGGCCTTGGATGTGCCATGATGATGGCTGTGCTGGAAGATGCTTCGCTGCCACACCCTGCTATAGAGGCACTCTTTACGGTGGATGAAGAGGTTGGTATGGATGGTGCCAACGGCCTTGAAGGCGGCATGTTGGAAGGAAGTGTGATGCTGAATCTCGATACCGAGGAAGATGGTGAATTGTGCATCGGCTGTGCTGGTGGTAGAGATGTGAATATCTCCTTTCAATTCCAGTCCGATGTGATGATAGATCCGGGGGATATTGCATTCAAGGTCAGCCTGAGGGGATTGAAAGGCGGACATTCGGGTGTGCAGATTCACCTGGGACGAGCCAATGCGAACAAACTGATGAACCGTTTTCTGAAAGATGTGGTCACGAATTATGAAGCCCGGATTGCGGACATTCAGGGAGGATCACTTCGCAATGCCATTCCGCGTGAATCTTTTGTGGTGTTGACCATCCCGGAACAACTGTCCGATGATTTGATCGATCTGGTGAAAGAATATGAAACATTGTTCAGGGAAGACTTTGCCGGCATTGAAGATGGCATCTCTTTTAAAGCTGAACGTACTGATTTACCCGCTGCACTGCTGCCGGAAGAGATACAGGATGACCTTATCAATGCGGTAGAGGGCTGTCCCAATGGTGTCATCAGCTACCTGGCCGATTTTCCCGGTGTGGTAGAGAGTTCACTTAACCTGGCCATGATAAAATCGACTGAAGATCAAATTGAAGTGAAGTTGCTGGTTCGGAGCTCTTCCGAAAGCCGCAAAGATTGGGTCTGCTCCTCTGTGGAAAGCCTCTTTCAGCTGGCTGGCGCAAAGGTGGAGTTCGATGGTGACTACCCAGGCTGGCAACCCAATGCTCATTCAGCGTTGTTGGCACTGATGGAACGGGTTTACCTGGAGAAATATGACCAACGCCCCAAGGTGATGGTGATACATGCTGGTTTGGAGTGTGGTATCATCCAATCGAACGTGTCACAGAAACTCGATATTGTCTCTTTTGGACCCACCATCACAGGTGCCCATTCACCCGACGAGGCTGTGAAAATTGAAAGCGTGGGTAAAGCGTATAATTATCTGCTGGCTATTTTGGAGAAACTGAGCTAAATCCCATGGACAATACGCTGATTGTTTATTCGTCGAACCACGGGACTGTAGATAAATGTGCCCGTGAGTTGTTCAGGCTGACAGAAGGTAAAGTGGACATCTGCAATCTGAGTGAACGGGAAATGCTACCCGATCTCACCAAGTATAATTCTGTCATAGTGGGAGGGGCTATCCATGAAGGGAAAATTGAAGAAGAGATTGCTGCATTTTGTACGGAACACCTCGATCTACTGGTCACTAAACGGCTTGGCCTTTTCATCAGCTGCATTCATCGGGGTGAAGAAGCACAGAAACATCTGGATGAAGCTTTCCCGGAGACACTGAGGCAGCGTGCTGTTGTGCGTGATTACTTCGGTGGGGAGGTGAACGAATTGAAATTAAATCTTTGGGACCGGATTGTGACCACCCAGATGATGGAGAAAGAAGAGCTGGAGGTGGAGCTTTCAAAACAAAAAATAAGACGTTTCGCCGAGCTGATGTCGGATGTGAAAAATGCTCCTGATCGCAGTATCCATCATGAGTAGAAAAATAAAAAAACATGTTCTTTTCCCTGCGGTATTGCTTCTTTATATAGCAATCATGGCTTACATTGGTTATCCGCGATACAGCGAGTCGGGTAACTGGAGTGAATATTTTGCTGTGATAGGCATCAGTGCCTTGCTGGTGGTGTTGCTGTTTTTCTTGCTGAAGCGAAAGCAAACGATCAGGGATCGGTTTAACCGGAAGGATTAACCGGAATGGTCTGCATTATCCTAGTTCCCCGTTACCTGAAAAAGGAGATGAGGGTTCTCTTTTTTTGATAAGAATCATTCTCTTCAGCGCTGTAAATATCTTTTTTTTATGCGGAATTTATCCATTCTCATCTTACTCTGTTGTACTCTGTGCTCTTTTGGGCAAGCGTCTCCGCAGTCGCTGCACTACAAGTTCCGGGTCTATCTGAAAGACAAGGGAGAAACCACCTATACCCTTGATAATCCCGCTCAGTTTCTTACAAAAAAGGCCATTGACAGAAAACAGCGACAAAATGTGGCCATCGATACAACCGATTTCCCCATCTCGCAAGATTATTTCAGATTGATGGAGTTGGCAGGTGTGGAGGTTATTTCACACAGCAAATGGTTTCAAACCATGACGGTGCAGGTAGTGGATAGCCTGACAATAAACCGGGTGCTCTCGCTTCCTTTTGTGGATACGGTGCAGTATGTATGGCGTGGAAAAGACCTGAGAAGCAGCCTGCAGTTGCGTCCCCGATTGGAGTGCAGCGGTGCTATGCCATCCGGTAAAGCAGATCAGCCTTTTGGACTTACAGAAAATCAGTTTGCGGTGCACAATGCCCAGAAGCTATTACTCTCCGGATTCCAGGGTAAAGGGATCGAGGTGGGCGTGATCGATGCCGGTTTCACCAATTTTGATGTGATTCCATGGTTCGATACGGTTAAATTGAGCGGATTCATGAATTTCGTGCCCGAGGGTGACATGTTTGCGATGAGTGATCACGGAACCAAGGTGTTGTCGACAATGGCCGTTTATCAACCCGGACTGATGATGGGCTCGGCACCCGAAGCGGCTTACTGGTTGCTGCGTTCAGAGGATGTGCGGAGCGAGTACCCTGTGGAGGAAGATTACTGGGTGCGGGCCATTGAATATGCCGACAGTCTGGGGATCGATTTGATTAATTCCTCGCTGGGTTACAACCAGTTTGATGACAAAGATCTGAACTATAGCTTTGCTGACCTCACGGGGGAGGTTTCCTTCATGTCGCGTGCAGCAGACGTTGCCTTTAAAAAGGGGATGCTGATTGTGGTGAGTGCCGGAAATGAAGGGAGTAAACCCTGGCAGAAAATCACCCCTCCCGGCGATGCCAGGCATGTGCTGGCAGTGGGAGCGGTGGGCATCGATAGCGTCATCGCCTCCTTCAGTTCTCACGGACTCATGGAAGACGGACGCGTCAAGCCCGATTTGGTGTCGGTGGGAAAAGGAACAATCACCATCGGACAAGAGGGTCTGATCGGCTTCACAAACGGTACATCGCTCTCTTCTCCCTTTCTGGCAGGGCTGATTACATCGCTCTGGTCGGTGAACCCCGACCTGCATCGTGCCGAGCTGATCGACATCATCAAACAATCGGCCGACCGATACTTGATACCCGATTCGGTATATGGGAACGGAATTCCCGATTTTCAAAAGGCAATGTGTAAGGTGTTGGCCACGTTGCCGGTGGTGGAGGCTCCTTATACCGGAGAATTTTTTACAATTAGCCGACCTTCGGTAAATGATTTTCTCATCACTTTCACCCAACCCGATTTATCTCCCGATGACTGGAATATGTGCCTCCTTGATGAGTCGGGCGAATTGATCTCAGCCTATACTTCTGACAAAAATTCGTTTATGGTTTCTGTGCCCCGCGCCTATGTAGAAACCGGCAAGTTTGTTCATCTTCTTTTTAAATCGCCATACCTGCAAAAAGTATTACGTTTCTCCTTCTAATTTTCCTGCGGCATTTTGTCACAAAATCGAGTTAGTTGCGTCTTCATTATAAAGACTAATTTGTAACGCACTTATCTATCATCGTATGAACAAAAGAATTTTCATGGTTATTACCTGCAGTCTGCTTGTCGTAACCCTTTATGCCCAGACATCGTTGAATGCACTTTATAATGAGTTTGCCCGGGAATCGAACGCTTCCAACGTGAATTTGAAAGGACTGGCAATGATGTTTGGAAAACCTTTTCTGGATAATAATTCAGACAGCAAGATATCCGGTATTCGTGTCTTGTCGCTCGACGAGTGCACACAGGAGGTCAAAGACCGTTTTAACGAGAATGCCCTTAAGTTTAGGGATGATTCCGCAAGTTGCAGAAGCGATGCAACTCACACAAACCAATGTGCGTCAGCTTCTGTCGAGAGCAAGAAGAACAATAAAAGAAAAATTTGAGAATATATATGCAAGATAACATAGAGATATTGATCGATCGCTTCTACAAAGGGGAAACCAACAGCTTGGAAGAAGAACTGCTGCTCAACTATTTCACGCAGGAGCGGGATTCCCTGCAGAATAATGCGGACTGGGATGTCTTTCAAGCTCTTTTCGCGGCTAAAACATCGGTTCCACCGGAACTGGAGCAAAAAATAGCTACCCTGATCGATGGGTGGGAGGCGCAGGAGGCAGGAGAGAAAAAACGTGCGACGGGTCGCTATAAAATCGAATTCAGAATGCGGATCATTGGCATCGCGGCGTCTATATTGCTTGTCATTGGGATCGGGTTTTGGTACCAATATCAAAATGTTGGAAACCAATCAGGACTGCATGAGACATTCAATACACCGCAGGAATCACAGGAAGCTGTCGTGGAGGCATTGCAACTGTTTTCACACAATTTTTCGAAAGGAACCAGTGCAATGGAAAAAGCCGATGAACAGGTCGATAAAACGCTGAAAATAGTTGATCAGCTACTCAGTGAAAAGGCTGTCGACACAAAGGTAAATCAGGTATCACAGAATCAATAACAAATTAAAAAACAAGATAATGAAGAAGATTATTTTTACCCTTGCGCTTACTTTCGCTACAACCTTGCTATTTGCGCAAAAGAATCCGTTTGAGAAATTTACAGATATGGATGGCGTCACCTGTGTCTATATTTCGAAGAACATGATGTCGTTGCTTCCCAAAGATTCCAATACACAATTTGGGGGAGTAGATGTAACGAGTTTTATCGAAAAGCTCAGTTCCATACTCATCCTTACCTCCGAGAACAGTAAAATTGCCCAGGAGATGATGACGGTAGCCAACAGTCGCATAAAGGAACAAAACTATGAACTGCTGATGCGTGTAAAATCGGATGATGGAGAGCGTGTCAACTTTTTCATGAAAGGGAAACCGGAAAATATCGAGGAGCTAATCATGGTCGTGGATGGTAACGATGATGAAAGTGTAATCATGCAGTTTCTTGGAAATTTTAAACTGCAGGATGTGCAGCAGATGACAAAGAGCTTTGAAAATAAAAAATAAACTCCTCTTTGTGGAGCTGATACACTGAAGTGTAGAGCCGGGTAGACATGAGTTTATCCGGTTTTTTCTGTATGAAGGTGTAGCTTATCATTGAATTTGTGCTATTTTTGTTTCTCATTACAAGGGCCATGTTTGATAAATCACTTTCATTGACCGAACTCAATCTCCGGGTGCGCGATGCCATTCGCGATCACCTGCCCGATACCTATTGGATACGGGCTGAGACCAGCGACGTGCGTCCCAATAGAAACGGGCATTGTTATCTTGAATTCATTGAGAAAGATGGTGTCAGACAGTCCATCGTCGCAAAGGCCCGGGGCGTAATCTGGTCTGGTGTTTTTCAGATGCTCTCTTCCTATTTCGAGCAGGAAACCGGTCAGCCTTTCACATCGGGAATCAATGTGCTTGTCCGGGTATCGGTCGATTTTCATGAGCTCTATGGTTACTCACTCTCCGTAACCGATATCGATCCTTCCTTCACACTGGGTGAGATTGCGCGCCAGCGTCAGCTGGTGCTGAAAAAGTTGGAAGAGGAAGGTGTACTCACCCTCAACAAGGAGCTCGTGCTGCCGGAGCCGGCAAACCGCATTGCGGTAATCTCTTCGCCTACTGCTGCCGGTTATGAGGATTTTCGCGATCAGCTCCTGAAGAACCAATCCGGCCTTGTTTTCTACACGAAACTGTTTCCGGCCGTGATGCAAGGCGACAGAAGTGAGGCGTCAATCATAGCCGCTCTGGAAATGATATTTCAATACCAGCACCTGTTCGATGCGGTGGCCATCATTCGTGGCGGGGGTGCGTCATCCGATCTGAGTTGCTTTGATTCTTATGGTGTGGCCGCCCATGTGGCACAATTCCCGCTTCCCGTGGTGAGTGGAATCGGGCATGAGCGGGATGTCACCGTGCTGGATATGGTGGCACATACACGTGCCAAGACACCTACGGCAGTCGCCGAGTTTTTCGTCAACCATATGGAAAAAACCTTGTCGGACCTCATCACTTTGCAGGATGGCATCGTAGCAGAGAGTGAAGCCATTCTGTTAAAAGAAACGAATACACTCTTTTCCTTGTCCAGGGAGGTGGTACATCAGTCGACCCGTTTGCTGCAAAGAGAACGTGCCGAAGTGCAGCAAGTAACCACAACGATGCAGCACGCATTGAAACAACATCTGTTGCAGCAGCGTCATCACATTGTGAACAGGGAGCAGTACGTGGAGTTGGTCTCTCCGCTCAATGTGCTTCGCCGCGGATATACACTCACCCTGAAGGAGGGGAGAATAATCACCTCCCTGAAGGAGTTGAAGGCAGGCGACACCATCGAGACCTATTTTAAGGATGGGAGTTCCAGTTCCGTGGTTACCGGTGTGAACTTGTCGGACGATCCGACGGAGGAGCGCCATGCCTGATTTTATACTTTATCAAAAGAAAAGCAAAATGGAAAAATTAACTTTTACTGCGGCAAAAAAAGAGCTGGAGGCCATCGTGAAAGCGATTGAATCGGGTGAAATGGATGTGGATATCCTCACTGAAAAGGTGAAAAGAGCATCGGAGCTGATTGCTTTCTGCAAAGAGAAGCTGACAAAGACGGAGAATGAACTGCAGAAAATCCTTGACGACATTGTATGAATCCCGATAGAAAGGAGAGTGTAATCATTGTTGCGGGCGGCAAAGGGTTGCGTGCAGGAGGTGAACTTCCGAAACAGTTTCAATCGATAGGAGGTATGCCGATGCTGATGCATACCCTGCTGGCATTTCACCGTTACAATGTGCAGATGAAGATTGTGGTCGTGCTTCCCGCCGGATTTCAGTCTTTCTGGGAAGAGTTATGTGTAACCCATCATTTTTCTGTGCAGCACAACCTTGTACAGGGAGGAGAGACACGGTTTCACTCCGTAAAAAATGGGTTGGCGCTGATTGCCGATGACGAGATAGTGGCCGTGCACGATGCGGCCCGCCCCTTTGTGAGCACGGCTCTGATTTCCAGATGTTTTGAGGCTGCGAAGATACATGATTGCGGAGTGATCCCGGTGGTGGAAGAAACCAATAGTGTGCGGCAGCTTACTGGTAGCGGCAGCTGCATGCTCGACCGGAAACAGTTGAGATTGGTTCAGACGCCGCAAGTTTTTCCGGCTGCAAAAATAAAAAGAGCCTATACCACTTCCTTCGATCCGGCTTTTACCGATGATGCCTCCGTTGTTGAAAGAGAAGGATGTCCAATCCTGCTGGTTGAAGGAGAGGAAAATAATTTCAAAATTACCTCACCTTTCGATTGGACTGTGGCCGAGAGCTGGTATCAAAATTTTATCAAAACGATAGAATGAGGGCTTTTATACCCTTGTTTCTAACATAAAAGAAGGTTTATGCCAAAATTAATGTTCCATTTTGTCATAATTTGGTAGAATTTTATTACTTTTGGGGCAATTATTAAAATAGACTTTCATGGAGAAAATAGACAAACTGGACAGACAAATTCTGGAGATCATTTCACAAAATGCACGTATCCCGTTCAGGGATGTGGCGGAGCAGTGTGGCGTTTCGCGTGCCGCCATCCACCAGCGTGTACAGCGGATGATTGAAAACGATGTGATTACCGGCTCAGGCTATCATGTAAATCCGAAAGTACTGGGTTATGCATCGAGTGCTTATATCGGTGTGAAACTGGAGAAAGGTTCCATGTATAAAAATGTGATTCCCGAGTTCGACAAGATACCGGAAGTAACGGAATGTCATTTTACTACCGGACCCTATACGCTGCTAATCAAGCTTTTTGCCCGCGACAACGAACACCTGATGGATCTGTTGAATAACCGCATCCAGGAGATTCCCGGGGTAGTCGCTACCGAGACCATGATCTCTTTGAGCCAGAGTGTGAAGCGAGAGATACCGATTGTGAAGAATGCTGCCGACAAATAAAAAAAGGCTGGTTTTCCAGCCTTTTTTTGTTTGTCGGGATGAGGTGACTCGAACACCCGACCTCCACGTCCCGAACGTGGCGCGCTAGCCAACTGTGCTACATCCCGATCAATCTGTGGGTGCAAAGATAAATATTTTTTTTCTATTAACCGAACGGCCTCATTTTTCTTTTTTGTTGACACCCACATTTGCGGGTCATCTCCCTCACAGCACGCATATTTTTCATCGTATGGTTCGAATATGATGAAAAAAATAGCGACAAATTAATTGCTCTATGACAAAATAAGCCTTTCTAAAGAAAAATACACACCGGAGAGATGCATTTAACCAAAAAATTTTTACTTTTGCATATACTTTTGCGGCAATAGCTCAGTCGG
>DHTF01000117.1:23528-24497 GCA_002411515.1 Proteiniphilum sp. UBA5267
GGGTCGCGAGTTCGAATCTCGTTTGCCGCTCCCTCAACATCAAGCACTTATCGGTTTGCGCCGGTAGGTGCTTTTATCTTGGATCATATCCTGGTCATCATATAACATCGTCAACTATCAGGATTCTATTCAGCCGCGTTTCCGTCGGATATGAAAGGGTATTATTTCTTTATTTCTCCCAAGAAAATAGAACCATATTAGGAGTTTATTAGGAGTATATTAGGAGAAGATACGGAGAATCACAACACAAAACTGTAAACAAAAACCAGGACGATACATTCCATTATACAACTTTTCCATATGAAACGATACTTATATTTAAAAAATGGAAATGCCACCCATGATGAAAGAATGTGTTATTTTTGAATTCTGGAATTGAAAACAGTTATTTTGTCGGATGAACAGTTTTGCAGCCATCGATTTTGAAACCGCCAATGAACAGCGTACAAGCGTTTGCAGCGTGGGAGTGGTAGTTGTTCGGGAGGGTGAGATTACGGATAACTTTTACAGTCTGATCCAGCCTGAGCCGGATTATTATTGTTACTGGAACATGAAAATTCATGGCATCACCCACGACGATACGGTCCATGCGCCCATTTTTCCAGCGGTGTGGCATCAGATTGAACCGCTGATAGGGGACTTGCCGCTTATCGCCCACAACAAAGGTTTTGATGAAAGTTGCCTGAAAGCCTGTTTCCGGATGTACCAGATGGACTATCCCGATTATTCGTTCTTTTGTACACTTAGACAGGCCAGAAAGGAACTGAAAGGTTTACCGGATTATAAGCTCAACACGGTCTCGTCGTATTGTGGTTTCAGTCTTGAGCATCATCACCATGCCCTGGCCGATGCCGAAGCTTGCGCACGCATAGCCATGCAAATATTCAAGTAACGCCAATAAAAGAGAGGATTATATGCCTTTTTCAACACCAGTATCTGAAATCAGAATGGACTTGCAAACTTATTTGA
>DHTF01000117.1:24829-26486 GCA_002411515.1 Proteiniphilum sp. UBA5267
ACAAAAAGTAACTTTTTAAATCAAATTCGCCAGCTACGTCTAAGCGACATCGAATTGCTCGCTGTTGATTTAACGGCAGAATCTTTAGGAATTGATTCCGAACATCAATTATTTAGAGAGCTACCTGTGGCAATTAGTTCAAAGATTGAACGTAGTGTTTACAATCGTAGAAGATGTAAATTGTTTTTTGTCAAAGAGCGAATCCGCAAAGCGTTGTCGGAGAAACTAATTGGCTCAGAAAATTATTTCATTGTTGGCTGCATGCCTTTGGAAGTTTGTAAATTGTCACGCTCATCAAGAGCAAAAATTTGCAAAGAAGATTACCTTACAAGTCCCTCCAAAGGATATTGCGCCAGTCAAAATATGAATTTCTATGGATACAAGCTACATGCTGTATGCAGTTCAAGCGGAGTGTTTTGTGACTTTGAACTTACCGCGGCAGCTGTTCACGATATCCATTATTTGAAAAATATAAAACACAATTTTTCGTCTTGCGTTTTACTGGGAGATAAAGCTTATTTAAGTGCTGATTACCAGTTGGATTTATTCATATCGAATAATATCAGATTAGAAGTTCCAATGAGAGTAAATCAGCGAAATTATAAAAAACAGTCGTATCTATTAAGAAAAATCAGAAAACGGATTGAAACACTTTTTTCACAGTTATGTGATCAATTTATGATCCGTCGAAATTACGCCAAGTCTTTTGACGGTTATAGAACAAGAATATTATCAAAAATAACGTCAGTTACAGTTATTCAGATGATTAACAAACTATTAAACAGAAATATGAATAACTTAAAAACACTCATAGTCTAAATGCACTACGGGTATTGTTTATATTCCAAATATTAATAGATCTAGTTGAGTTTTGTGTATCGTAATGGCTGTTAATCTTATGTAAACCTTTACTTAAAAACTATTGAGTTTCTACTCTGCAAATAAAATTTTAATGTCAATATGTATCAGTTGTTTTTATGGAAATTAACTTCCCATTTTTAAAAACAAGCACTTCAACAGGGGTTGATAGCAGCCACTTTTCAATATCCTCAAACGAATCCCTGGCTCTTTTTATTAATAAAGTATCGTTTGACCAATTTGAGGGTATCATACCAATTGTATTAGTATGCCTAAAGGGATCGCTTGATAAAGGTCGTTTTGTTTTATCAATCTTCACTTTAGTCAATTTTTCCATTAATTCATATTGTTCGTTGTCAGGAAAAACAGATTTATAGGTACAAATGCTAAGACTATAAAAATTAATGTCGGACAAATAAAGGACACTATCTTTTAGGTACCACATTACTTGATAAGTAGTGTGGTTAAATGGGGGTATTTGTGTTCCAAATTCAAATTTCAGCTCTACAGGGGTAATTTCTTTGTAGGAATCATACAAGTTCTTATATTTTGGAAACACCTCTAATGGTGATCTATTCATCAAATATGGGATAGAGTCGTTTAGATAGAGCAAATCGGATGTTTTCGCATTGCGCAAAAAAACGTAATATTTTTTATCTATTGATTGTGCTTTTACGAGAGCATTGAAATTACCAATCAACAATAAAATAACCACAATAAAACTAATTTTTTTCATATTTTTATATCTAATAGTTACCACTTGGGTCATAGTTACTACTCGGATAATTGTAACCACTCG
>DHTF01000019.1 GCA_002411515.1 Proteiniphilum sp. UBA5267
ATATCTTTTATTTTTCTGCGCCACATTCTCACTAAATGCCCGGGAAAACAACCCGAAGACGGCCGAATCCCGTCAATCACCTCCTGAAAAAAATCAATTGAATACACCCGGGATTCAACCGGAGGTTTTTGAGATGCTTAATCTGAACAGCAAGGGATTGGAAAAAGTGAAAAGCTCTTACGAGGATGGCAATGTCAAAGCAGCAGCAGAAGCGCTGCTGGAATATTACAAGAACCGGACTTTCATCAAACATCCCGATATAGATTTGCTGCATGTTAAAATTTCGGAAGAAGAACAAAAATGGGCAGACGATGCCATGAGTCACCATTTTTTTGCTCATAAAGGATATCAGCCTTCATTCTTTTATGGTCAGGACATCGACTGGGAGTACTGGCCAGTAAAGGATAACGAGTTAAGGTGGCAGCTGCACCGCCATAAATGGTGGTCACCAATGGGCAAGGCTTATCGCGTGTCGGGAGATGAAAAATATGCCCGGGAATGGGTTTTCCAATATCTGGACTGGATTAAAAAGAACCCCCTCTTGGTCACGAATGATAAAGAGATGGGAAGCTTATCGGAAGAAGAGGCCCGGAAAGTGGAAAACATGAAGTTTGCGTGGCGACCGCTAGAGGTAAGTCATCGACTGCAGGACCAAACGGGTCAGTTTATTTATTTCCTGTCAAGCAAACATTTCACGCCAGAATTTCTCACTGTCTTCCTGACCAACTATCACAAACATGCAGAACTTATCCTGGATAATTACTCGGAGAGAGGCAATCATTTGCTTTTTGAAACACAGCGGGTAATCTATGCAGGTGCTTTCTTCCCCGAATTTAAAGATGCCCCGAAATGGCGTGAGAGCGGCATCAATGTGTTGAATAACGAAATAAAAGTGCAGGTGTTTGACGATGGGTTTCAATATGAATTGGATCCTCACTATCACCTTGCCTCGATCAATATTTTTATCAGGGCACTGCAAATGGCCGATGCAAACGGATTCAGAAAGGAGTTCCCGAAAAGCTATACCGATACGCTGGAAAAAATGATGATGGCCGTGATCGACGTTTCATTCCCCGACTATACGATGCCTTGCTTCAGCGATGCCAAAGCTGTCACAAAAAGACTGATGGTCAGCAATTTTAAAGAATGGAAAGCTCTTTTCCCCGCCAACCCTTATATTCGGTATATGGCTTCGGAAGGGGAGGAAGGTCAACAACCCGCCCATCTATCCAAAAGGTACGAAAATGCAGGTTTTCATATTTTCAGAAACGGGTGGAAAGAAGATGCCACGGTGATGGTGTTAAAAGCAGGCCCTCCGGCATTCTGGCACAACCAACCCGACAACGGGACTTTTGAATTGTTTATAAAAGGACGCAACTTTTTTCCCGATGCTGGGAGCTATGTGTACGCCGGAGATGAGGAAGTACAGAAAGAAAGAGACTGGTTCCGGCAGACAAGGGTACACAACACATTAACCCTGGATGGAAAAAACATCGAAGAAACCAATTCAAAATGCCTGCTGTGGGATATCAGCGACGCCAAAAATCAAATCTTGGTCACTGAAAATCAAGGCTATCCAAACCTGAAGCACCGCCGGACAGTTTTCTTCGTGGACAATACTTTTTTTGTCATTGTGGATGATGCCATCGGTGCTGCCGCAGGAGACGTCGCCATCCACTATCACCTGGCGGAAGGTAAGATGAATGTCGATGAAAAGAAATTTCGCCTGACTTCCAAATATAACGATGGGAATAACATCGTCGTGGAAGCATTCGGTCCGAAGAGCATGAAGATGGAAGAAGAAGAGAGTTGGGTATCTTATGCTTACCGGCAAAAAAACAAAAGAACCGGGATTGCATATCATGCAAACAAGCAGTCGGACAACACAACTTCTTTTATCACCGTGATATATCCCATCTCCTCCAAAGCCCCCCGTATTTCCGCAAAATATCTGAATGGTGATGACAACGCAAACAGCGTAAAAGTAGAGCTCACGATCAACAACAATAAATATAACCTTCATGCAAACTGGAATTAAATATTTCCATTCCCTGGTAACATACTCGTCGCTGAGTATGTTGCCTCTTCAGGGAATTGCACAAAAGCAACCCAACATCATCCTGATCATGACCGATCAGCAAACCGCGAATGCGATGAGCAACAGAGGCAATGTCAATGTGCATACCCCGGCAATGGATGCGTTGGCAGCAGATGGCGTCGTATTTACGAGAGCCTATTGCTCCTTTCCTTTAAGCGGGCCCTCGCGTGCAAGCATTATGACCGGGAAGATGCCCAGTGAAATAGAGGTACTGGAGAACGACGACCCGCTATCGGAAGATGAGAAAAAGAACTCAATCGGCTTTAAAATGCAACAGGCCGGATACGATTGTCTCTACGCGGGAAAATGGCACATTCCAACCGTAGAGATTCCCGACAAGGAATTCGGATTTAAGAAAATAGGCGGGATGTACGATCCCGAAATGGCTCAACATATTGAAAAAGAAATCTCAGCCAAAAGAGACAAACCGCTGTTTTTAGTTGCCTCATACCTCAATCCCCACGAAATATGCGAATACGCACGCTCGCAAACACTGCACTATGGAGAAATACCCATCCCGGAAGAAGCGGTTTTCCCCGAGCTGCCTTCCAACTTTGAAGCAACAGAAGGCCTCTCCGAGCTGCTGATGCATCACAAAAAGATGTCACCCAAGCTGTATCCGACAGAAAACTACTCCGAGCAGGATTGGAAAAATTATCTATATGCCTATTACAGACTGGTC
>DHTF01000082.1 GCA_002411515.1 Proteiniphilum sp. UBA5267
GGACGTTTGGACATGTACTCCGAGTATGTGGACATAGACCTGTTCACCCAGATGCACATTGCCAAGGAGGCTACACAATCCTCAAAAATTGAGGGAACACAGACAAAAGTTGAAGAAGCCTTTCTGTCAAAATCTGAAATCAGCGCCGAGAAGAGAGATGACTGGGAGGAGGTACAGAACTATATCACGGCCATGAAAGAAGCCGTTGAAATGCTTCATGCACTGCCATTCTCCACAAGGTTGATCAAGCAAGCCCACAAAGTACTGCTTCGGGGTGTCAGGGGCGATCAAAAACAGCCGGGCGAGTTCCGCAAAAGTCAGAATTGGATCGGGGGTGCAACACTACATGATGCGGTCTTCATCCCACCGGTTCACTATGAGGTAGATGCGTTGATGTCGGATCTGGAGAAGTTTGCGAACAATGAGGAGGACCATCTGCCTGACCTGATCAAAATAGCTTTGATACATTATCAGTTCGAGACCATACACCCCTTCCTGGATGGTAACGGCAGGACAGGCCGACTGCTGATCACCCTATATCTTGTCTCGAAGGATGTGCTGAAGCGACCAATCCTCTACTTATCGGATTTTTTTGAACGACATCGGAGCCTATATTACGACAATCTGATGCGGGTCAGGAGTCATGGAGACATCAACCAGTGGCTGAAATATTTCCTTGCGGGAGTGATCGAGACCTCCAAGAAAGGAGTACAAACGTTGGATTCGATTATGCAAATGAAAGAAACCATCGAAAATCTAATGGTTACACTGGGAAAACGAAGTACAGATGCACGGCTTGTGGTCGCTCACATGTACAAGAAACCAATCGTTTCGGCGAAAGAGTTGGTTAAAATGACCGGTAAGTCGTCACAAACAGTATATAACCTACTTGCTGACCTGGAACGATTACAGATCATCAAAGAGATCACTGGAGCTCAGCGGTACAAACTCTATATGTTTGAGTCGTACATAAATTGTTTTAAGTAGTATTTCATGCGGGGATAAGGTCTTCTTTCAAATTAGATAGAATGTAAAGCAGGAATAAATGAAACCATAGCGATCAGCAAAGGGTGGCTTTGTAAACGGCAAGGTTTTCCGATGAAATACGATTTCCGCGGGAGCGGAGCGGAAGCGGAATTGGAGATTTTATAGGAAACCCGGAGGGCTTGACCTTGCAAGATTACAGCAGAAGCCACAGTATCTTTGCGAGGGGGCATTTATGGGGGGAGCGGTTGGATCGGAAAAAGAAAACACACGTCGCTCCGCGACGTGTGTTCTAAGGTTTCACTGAGCCCGGTAATTAAATATGGAAAATGTTTTCAGGATGTACGGACTGGGTCGAACAGGAAATGCAGCCTTGAGCTGGAACGGAGCAATGGAAAAACCGGGGAGCGCAGCGACCTGTTTTTGCTTGCGGAGTGACGAGGCGCGAGCCGACGCGAGTGGAGCGAAGGCGGTGGCATGAGGGAGCGCGAAGTCATGAGCGCTGGTGACGCCTGCTGATGACAGCCGGGGTGGCGGACTTTTTGTGCGAGGGGATCCGCTTTTGGCAATTGCGAAGTGGGTGAGGAAGGTAAGCGGCAGAGGTATCATGATTTGGCAACCGCAAATTTTACCTGACGAACGGAACGAAGCATNNCGAACTCGCGACCCTCAGCTTGGGAAGCTTTTTTCTATAACTTCCGTTATTTTCAATTATTTACTAATATCCTATTTTACTGTACTTTAAAATTTTCATTGTGTTAATTATTATCGATGTTTGTGCATATTGCGGGATATTTATCTACATTTGTTTACCCATTGTTTACCCAAATAATATGATTTAATCTACAGTTTTATGCTAGGTATGAGTATTATAAAAAGGAGTGATCAAAACTTCAAGTACAAAAACAGGAATGTTTGTGTGATCTTGACGAGAAAATACCGTGAAAATACAGAAGAAAAAGCTCCAGTATTCTGGCGGATAACATTTAACAGGAAGTTTAAACACTATTTTTCAGGATTTGAGTTTACTGAAATTGAATGGGATGAATTTGTAAACAGAGATTTGAGAAAACATAAAGTAATTAAACAGACTCTTCATCGGTTTTTGAATCTTACATTGACAAATTATATTGAAAAACTGAATGAAACAAACGATTTCTCCTTTGAAGCTTTGGATGCACTTTTGAAGAATCATACTACTATCGGTGTGAATGAAGCTTTTGAGAAAAAGATTGAATCGCTGGAGATGGAGTACAGCATAGGGAATGCTTCCATCTATCGGACAACGCTGAATGCGTTGAAAAGATTCAAATATTACCAGACCCTCCGGAACAGAAAGGAGAAAGAAGAATTCATTCAAACATGCACGAAAAACAAGTACAAATCGAAAGGAAAGAACAAGCTTGACATCCAGGTCAACATCCAATTCGAGGAATTGACACCCAGCTTCTTCAACGAATGTGAGACTTTCTGGAGAGAAACAGAGATCACCGACTCGACCATAGGGCTGTACATGAGGACCATCAGGGCCTTGATCAACAACAAAGAGGGGGAGACACCCTACATCAGCGAGAAGCATTATCCGTTTGGAACGAAAAGGGGCAAGTACATCATCCCGGAAGGGGGCAGAAGAGAGATTGCACTGTCGATTGATGATATATGGAGAATAGAGGATTTTGAGACAGATCATCCGCAGCTATTGCTCGCAAAAGACATCTTCGCATTTATGTTCTATTGCAATGGATTAAACTTCGGAGATCTCTGCCGATTGCGATACGAAAACATTGATGCACCATCCGGAGAGATTGTATTCCAAAGAAAGAAAACCTTGCGAAAGGGAGAGAAACCGACGTTCATCTATGCCCCGATGCTTCCGCCGATGGTTGAGATCATCAACCGGCAGGGGAATAAAGAACAGGATGGATATATATTTCCTTTTCTGAACGGCATTGAACCAACAATACAGAATGAAAGAAACATCAAACGTCAAATCAATTTTGCCCTGGAACCGATCAATTCGTCCTTGAAACAGATCGCGACAGCGCTTGAGCTGGATCCCAATATTTCAACTTCCTACACCCGAAACAGCTACATTTCCCATCTCGTGAGTGAGATGTTTGTCAATCCGATCATTGTAAGGAAAATGGTCGGACACAGTACGAAGAAAGATGTCACGGCTGGGTATGTAAACCTGACGGCAAAAAAGAGGCTGGAGATTAATTTGAAGCTGTTGAACCCGGAGAAGAGGTATGCGGTGATTAATTCAGGAAGGGTAATTTAGCATATAGCATATACTTGGGGCTTAGTATTTTTACCATTAGAGAGAAATTATCGATATATTTCGTTGTTTATATAAATTATCACTACTGACCGACTAAAAA
>DHTF01000130.1 GCA_002411515.1 Proteiniphilum sp. UBA5267
CTCTTTTCCATAGCAGTTGTAAAAATAACTTTTATTTTTTACTGCTCGGTTTATTTGAGGGCTAATATAGAAGTTATTTTTTGAAATATCTGAGATAGGAAGTCAATAATGAAAGGGCAAAGTATACTTCTCCCTCTCTTTAGACAACTTTTATTCAAAGATAAGTTAGTTTCCTGGGATCGCCTAGTTGGGCGATCCCAGGAAACTAGACAGCCGCCCGGTAGATTTCCACCAGCCTTTTCATGTTATAAAACTTCATATATTCCTTTATTTTGTGATATAAATCCAAACCGTTATCAGACGGATCGAGATAAATCTTTTCGTACTTGATGTTGCGCCAGAATCTTTCAATGAAGATATTGTCGATTGCACATCCCTTGCCGTCCATGCTGAACTCTAAACTCACGTGTGAAGAAAAACAGGTGGAAAACTCGGGACTGGAGAACTGGCTGCCCTGGTCCGTGTTGATTATCTCCGTGGCGACATATAGCTTCTTCGAGACACTCGCGGCACCAGCGGACAGTGTCATCGTATTGGACAGCGACCAGCCTACGGTATAGGGCTGTAAACATCAATTATGGCCACCAGGTACATGTGATTACCTTCTAAGGGGATATAGGTGATATTAAAGATTAAAGATCAAAATTCATTTTTATCAGTCTGCTATGTTCTTTCTACCTTTCCGCTCAAACGAGGAGGTTTTAGGCTTTTTCGGCCTGAACTTGATGAAGTGTTCATGTAACTCATACTGAAAGTCATAGTTAAAAAATGGATTGTATTCTCTGCTTTCTTATTGGGATAAATACGAATAACTTTCATTCCGGTGCAATCATCAACAGCTGTAAACTGGTAGGCTCCTGCTCTTAATTTCGTAACCTTAGTATTGGTGAGATTTTTAGGACGTTTCGACTCATCTGACAGTTTTGAATCCGGATCAGATCCAGCTCTCTCAATCCATCGATACAGGGTGGACCGGGAGATGCCTCCTCTTATAGCCGCTTTTGTTACTGCCCCCGGTTATTCATGGGTTTGAAGCCACTTCTGCCTTGCTCTTGCGTTTCGTTCTGATTGTTTCAAAACGAAAAATAAAGCTTTTCTCTGAGTATTAAAACTTAAAAATGTATCGTTTCTATTGATATGTTACAAATGATCTTTATCCTGGATTTGGTTATGACTTTATCAGTTTGACCAATCCTTGTAGTAGAGTCCTTTCGCCTCGGAAGGAGACAATGCACGGTCATACATCCTCACCTCGTCGATTGCCCCTTTAAAGTAACGCTGTTTATCATAGAGTGATCCGAAATAAATTGGATGCTGGGGAGTGGTGTTCACGAGTTGCGTTGAACTGGTATAGAGTGGTGAGAGGTAGGTTCCGTTTACATAAAAGTAGAGGGTGTCAACTGTCTCTCCGGCTTCTCTGCCCTTGTAAACGATCGTATAGTGGTTCCACCGGTTGTTGATCACGAAGGAAGAGGGTTTGCTGATTTGTGTACCTCCTTTGTCAAAAACCAGATTCCCCGTTTTCAGGCTTATCTCAAATCGCCTGCCATAAAAGAAACTGCCATCATCTTCCCCATATGCAACGAGAGCCTGCACACTGGTCGAAAGCGCATCGGCCTTTGCCCACAGTGATATGGTACGTGCTGCGGATCCGGTGATGCCCGGCGTCACACAACGGATGTAATCACCCTTGCTTCCGTCCAGATGATAGGCACCGTCCACATCTCCTTTACGACCGGTTGTCAATGTAACATTCCCATACAGGGTGCCATGATTCGACCCTACAGCATCTTCGACATTACCGTCGAAGGGCCAGTAGGCGACAAGGTTGTTCTCCGTGGGTGTTTTTATATTGGAGAAAATGCTTCCGTCCCAGACCATCTTGAGCCGGTAATACTTACCTGCCAGGAGTGTTCTGGCGGAAACAGTATTAACAAAATAGGAACCTGTATAGCAGCTAAAGTCTATTTTTTTCGATGTATCGGAGGAATCAATTGCGTCACCCGGTACCACCCAGCGATAGAGCCTTCTAGTCGTGTAGGGAGCAATGGAGAGGCTGGAAGAGGAAAAGAGCAAATCACTACCCACATTGGGAGCAATAAATTGATTGTCTGCCAGATTAAACAAGGCCTGGCCGGAACTGTTTTTCAACCATTGGAAACCATGATTCTCACTTGAAACTTTGATCTGATTCACATTTAGAGGCGATGTGGTATTGTTATAAATCCAGACGGAAAAGATAGAGCCTATGTGACTGAAGGAGACCTGTGGACTGGAGGTCTCCGTGAGGTTCTCTGCTGCAAACCGCATCACACTGACAGCTTCGGTATCATTCAGTGCAGTTCCTGAAGAGGATCCAGCTGGAGCGGGCAAAACAACAATGCTGCTGTTTGCCTCCGAGAAGGGAGCACCATAGATGCCATAGAGATGAAAGGTACCGGTGATTGCCTCCGGGATGATTATTTCAAAGTCTGCATATTTCCCGTTTTCCGAGATATTGGCCACGGGTACATCCGGAACCGTTCGCACAACAGTGCCATCTTCGCTGACAAAGCAGAGGTTGATCTTGTCTCCCGTTTTCCATTGAACCGTGATGGTTCCCTCTTCGGTCTCCGTGAAAGTGAGACGGGTGGATAACGTACCACTTTTTGTCCCCTCACCCGGCATGGAAGCTTTCAATTTGAGGAGACGAGCCGGTGTCGCTTCCGGTTCCTTGTCAACAACCTCCTGATTGCTGCAGGCAGTTAACCACAGCATCAGCAATAGAGTCATAGTGAAACTGATTATTCTCATGGCCGATCTGTTTTGTATAAATTAAAAGTCTCCTCCATCTCCAAAATCATCAGTGTTTGAACCTGTACTCAGTAAGTTCTGTTCGAATATAATTTCCACCACCTCAAAATCGGGAGTGGCATAATATTCTTCGTTGGTCCGGGTTGTCTCTTTTTCATCCATCTTTATTTTACAGTTGAAGGTTACACATTCGCTTCAAAGGTAGGATTAACTTCATAAAAGAGACTGTTAAAATGTAAAGAATAATTCCCAAATCGTAAAAAACACATCATTTTTTAGACATTTTTTCATTAGGGGGCACTTTAAATTAAAAAACGATCTTTGAAATTATTGTATATCGCATAGTTAGGCATCCTTTTGGGGCGTGACGATTTGAATTGAAAACTTGTTTTTAGCTTTGCCCAAAAGCAAGAAACAATGAATCAAGGGAAATATATCTTCGCTCAACTTACAGATTGATTAATTTGCTGATGGTGATTATTACTTTTCCGCTTCAGGAAAGGATTACGAAAAGTAGGATGGATACTTCTGTCGTGCAAATGCCGTGCAAACAAGAAAAAATAAAAAAACTATCTTTCTGTATCACAGTCCAATAGCTTTAATGATGTGTCTTAATAAGTGACCCCGACAGTATCACACAC
>DHTF01000074.1 GCA_002411515.1 Proteiniphilum sp. UBA5267
TAAGATTTGGGGGGAATTATAATTTTATCTATCAGCTCCTGGCGAGGTATACCGGATTGTTCACTCATCATTTTGATTGTGGCGATGGGGAGAATCACTTTGGCCATTGGACTGTTCAATATTGAAAATTTGGAATTATAGGCTATCAGATCATCCTTCAGTCGTGGAAATTGCTGCAACAGCCATTTCAGTTTGGTATCACCGGAAAGAGTCAATGTTTCCGAGTTATCGTTTGGTATAACACCCCCGTTGCTTCCGGATGTGTATGTTTCGTTTTCTGTACCATGGTGAGCACCATTGCCTGAAACCGAATCCGTACCCCAGGATAGCAGGCGCTGCTCCCCTTCGAGCTGACGGATATGGGTGCAATCCTGCATCATCTCCATCACACCACGGAAGTTACCTTTGTCGTCTCTTACCGCTATATACACGATGTAGATAAAGAGATCCGGCTTGTTAATCCAGAACTCGGCTTTACTTTGTTCCCCACTGCGGAACTTCTCAATAATCTCCTCTACCAGGTGGATACTTTTGGGAGGGTGGCAGTTGCGCACCTCACGATCGATCACACCCTTGCTTCTTGGGAAAACACGGTGTTTGGTATCGGTGTAGAACTTTACCAGTTCATTTTCATCCACGAAAGAGATATCTACCGGCATATGCTGATAGAGCAGGTTAATCTGCTCCAGCGTCAGTTTACCATGGGCCACATCCAGCACCTGATCCTGTTTGTCGTTCTTAGTCTCATGGCCGTATTTGGCGAGCAGCGACGTCAGATCCTGCATAAAATCGTTCTGATCCGCCAGTTGATCCGTTGCTTTTTCCAGTTTATGTTGCAAAGGATTATGCTCCTCGGCAATCTGCTGCCTGGCTCCCCCGGAATCCGGCAGTTCAATTCCAAAGTAACCTATTTCGCGGTCACCCGACTTCAATTGTTCCATTTTGTCGGCAGGGATCAGTTTCAGGGAGGTGGGATAGAGAATCATCTCCTCCTTTTCCATCAGGTCGCGCAGGTCGGCAGCCATCTCCTTGTAGGTGTCGATGAATGCTGTCGCATCGACCTGCTCGCTTTGCAATATCTCCCAGGCCTTGTTCATCTCGTCACGGATGTAATCGTCATACACCCACATGGTGGTAGTGGGCCGGTCGAAGCCTTCCCGCTCCAGTGCCGAGTAGAGTTGATTCTGTTTGCGACTGAAATGCACTTTATAGGGCAATATCTGCTCCATCAGTTCCAGCCATGGATTCAGCATAAAAGGCTTCTGGGCAAGCGCATCACCCTGCTGCAGCAATTCCTTCATTCGGCTGTTTTCCCGCAGGTAGGCGTCAATAGTATGGCCGTAGGGTAATGCAGTCTCCTCTGTGTTCATCAGTCCTTCAAAGACCTCCAGCATACCCCTGACATCCTCATTGCGGCACTCCTCCGGATCTTCATCCTTAAGCAGTTGCTCGGCTGCGGCAAACTCCGCAGCCGAGATCGTGCCGACTTCATTTTTCATCCGGGTCCTTGCCTTCTCAAGTGACAAATGGCCCTTGTCATACTGCTGTTTGATCTCCAGCATCCGTCTCAACTTGTCCTGATCGAGGCTGGCAAATATATGATTGGTTTTCTGCTCTTCCATATGTGTCGAAAATTAACTTATCAGACACAAAATTAAGGAGTTTACAGCCAGGTTGCAATACCAGATAATAGCTATTTTTCTGTTCACCACATCCCTACTGATAGGCAGTATACCACGGTTTTGCAGTATGACAATCCCGTTATGCCATCATCAGAAATATAACTGGAGACCAACTGTACCCTGATTGGCTTCAGGCCCTTTATTTTGTAGAAAAACGGAAAATGGGGTGTAGGACATGAAGATACCAAAGTCTCCAATTCCAGCCTGTAGCAATAGATCAACCGTAACGGGACGGATATTCAGGTTGCCCGGTTGTTTTATTTTACTTTCACGTCCGTTGCCACTTAACCAGATTTTGGAAGAGGAGGCAGTCTTGACCTTACCCACCACACCTGCATTCAGGAAGATAGTTTCTGACCGTCCGATGGGAAAATTCACCTCCAGGAGCAGGGGAAAGGTAAGGTAAGTAAAATGGAGCCGCGAGTTTTTCAATGTTTCTTCCGACGTACTGATCACTGTTTTATAGTCAACCACCTCCATAAATTTGTTTGTCTGCAGGTGCATGGAGTTGAATTGGATACCAAAGCCCGTCACCAGGGAGAGGCCGTTGTTGCCCAGCTTCCAGTGATCGTCAAAAAAGTTCAGGTTGTACTGTAGCGACCGGCTTAAATTGAGAGATGAAGCCATCTCTCCGTCGAAGTCCCATCCAGTAGGCATATTCGAAAAGCCGATGCCAAATCCGGCCCAGTGCGATGCTGCGACATTGCGTTTGCTTTTCGGTTTGAAAATATCGGGAACGAATATGTCGAACTTGTTTTCATAACGGCGTTCCACACTTTGGTCGTCCATAAAAATTCCCTCATAAATTTTATTACTCCATATTGTATCACCCGCTTCGTTTTGCCTGTAGACAGACACATTGATTTCGTCGGGTTGTTCCCGTATAACCACCGTCCGGTCCTGATAATGAAAAGTGGTATCGGCTGGAAAGAAAGAGGAAGCGTTCACACAGCTCATGCTGGCCAACAATGCAAGAATTGTAAAAAAAGTTTTCATTGATGATATGTTTAATTGTGTAATTGCGTGACGATGTCTCCTGGGAGGTTGTTACTCCCTTACAAACAGTTTGTTGATTAGCTCTTCCGATTTGAGATCGCCCTCCATGTATATCAGAGTGGCCTGTTGATCATCCCCAATTTTGAAGAGGATGTACCGGTTCATTTTTTTTCCTTCATCGGGAAGCTGGTAGTAGCCTGAACGTATGATGCCGTTGCTAATCACCTCCTTGATTTTTCGGGCCTGCTCTTTGTCGGCATTGAGGCACTGTTGCAAATCGTCCGACAGAGGAGCCTCGTACCGCAGGGTGATACTGCGGTATAAGCTAAGCCGGTAGTTCTGTACCGCTTCACCCGACAGGATGACCATGGTGCTTCCCTTCAGCTTTCCATACTTCTTAAAGATGCTGTTTATTTTCAAATTCTGTCCCTGTGCCGAGGCCATAAAAAGGAGCATTGCACAGCAGAAAATAATAGTTCGTATTCGTGTCATAAGTGTACCTGTTTACCTGTCCGTTTCTTATTTTATTATTTTACTCCCCCATCAGGCGAAGTTGTTCTTCCAGCATATTCTCTTCTGATTTCACTTTCTCGAACGATGTTTCAGCATATGCCCGCACCACACCAATTGTGGTAACCTTTTCCCCGTTTATCCAGACGCTGTTTTCTGTCAACCCGTGGTCATCCCCTGCTATCCGATTCAGAAGGAATACCCCCAGCAACAGGCATGCAGCCATCGATGCGATTTTCAGGAAGCGGATACGCCTTGTTTTTTTATTGTTGTCGACAACCGGCACATCCTCTCTCAACCCTTTCAGGAACTCCGTCACGCTTTCCTCCTCACTGAAATAGGTAAAAAGAGGTGCAATTTCTGCCAGCTCATCTGTCGGAGTTACCTTACTAAAGTACTGCCGGAGCCGTTGCTCTTCCTCCCGTGTTGTCTCACCCTGGAAATATTTATCCACTAGTTTTTTCATCTCATTCATAAAGCATCCTGTTTTATTCCATTGTGTCCGAAAACGCCAACCCTGGTTTCTCTTTTCTGCAGACAGTTCAGATACACTTCCCGCAGTTGTCTCCTGGCCCTGGAAAGATTATTTCGTACCGCTTCGACGGCAATACCCGTCAATTCTGCAATTTCGTCCGTCTCATATCCCTCAATCTCCTTCAGCCGAAGTATTTTTCCTTGCAGTGGAGGCAGCGCAGCAATGATTTGGTGAATGAGGGCATGTTCCTCTTTTATTTCCAACAACTCATCCGGAAGATGTGCCGCCGCTTCGGCATGCTGCAGTTCTTCGAGGGGTTCCCCGGGATGTCTTCCCCTGATTTTGTCGATGCTGATATTTTTGGTCATTGTCATACAATAGGCTTCCATGTTCTCCGGTTCGCCAGATGTCCGGCACCGGTGCCAGAGCTTCAGACATACTTCCTGCACCACATCCTCCGCATCTTCACTATTTTGTGTGATACGTTTTGCGACGTGAAGCAATGCAGGTCGCAACTCTATGACGGTTCTTTTGTATGCAGCAATGTTCATTTCTACTTATACGACGTATATAAATGAAAAACGTATCATCGGAATGAATTATTATCTCAGAAAATAGCGATAACCAAGGGGAAGAGATGTGCGAATTTCGGGCTGAAGAGGTGCACAATCCCTCTGCCTCAACCTATTGATGAGGAGGCTGTCTCCAGAAATAAATAAGACGGCTGGACGGGATCATGCTGGTGGATGGCTACACCAAACCCGAAGCCGCAGGAACAATTAGACTCTGCTAAAAAGGGGTAATTCAAGCTTCTTTCGCCGTACTGTAGTCGGGAAAAATAGCGAATATGGAGCTGAAGCCCGAAATATCAAAAATTTCTTTTATTTGTGGTTGCATACCGAATATTTTGAGTATTCCTCCCTGCACCTTTACCTTCTTCTGCAAAGTCAGAAATATGCGTAACCCGGAGCTGCTGATATAATCCAAACCGCTGCAATCAAGGTAGATCATTACACCCTTTTCATTATATAGATGTGCAATGTTACCTTCGAACTCGTTGTAGTTGGTTGTGTCGATTCTACCGTCTATCTCAACCAAATAACCTTCATCTGCTTTTCCAATGGTTATCTTCATACGTTGTTTATTTTTTTTCGTTATTTCCATTTTCTCCCCAGTAAGTGATACACATCATGGTGATGTCGTCCGACTGCATATGCCCATTCACAAAATCTTTCACCGACTGCTTCACCCTGTCGGTCAATTCCTTAGATGACTTTTCTCTGTTTTCAGCAAGCGCATGGATCAGCGCATCCTCGCCGAAAAGATTTTTGTTTACATCTTCGGCTTCTGTCACGCCATCGGTGTAGAGAAAGATCTGATCCGACGGATCCAGCCTGACCGTCTCATCACGATAGTCAAATACCTCGAATATTCCCACCGGAATGGCTTTGGTATTGCCGAACATCTGCGGTTCTTTATCTTTGTTCAGCCACACCGGGGGGTTGTGCCCCGCGTTACAATATTGTAGCTCACCGGTTCGCAGGTTCAGGATACCCACAAAGAGGGTGACAAACATGTTGGACTCGTTGTTGATGGTTAGCGTCTTGTTGACCGACTGCACGATCTGTGCAGCACTTCTGTTTTTTTCCGACATCGAACGGATCAGGGTAATCGTCACAGCCATAAACAATGATGCAGGAACCCCTTTTCCCGATACGTCTCCAATGGCAAAGCAGAGGTGGTCATCACCAATCGGAAAGAAGTCGTAAAGATCGCCTCCCACCTCCATGGCCGACTCCAATGAGGCATACAATCCAATCTCCGGCAGGTTGGGAAATGGTGGAAAGATGTGCGGTATCATATCCGTCTGAATGCCACGCGCAATGCGTAACTCGCTTTCAATCTTTTCTTTTGCTGAAGTGGTCTCCTTCAGGTCGGCAATATATTTGCTAAGTTCCTCCTGCATGAACCGAAAAGAATCATGCAGTTCCATCATTTCATAATTATCTCCTACCGCGGGCAGTTCGGTGTCGAAGTTGCCCCCTGCAATGTTTCGTGCCGTGTGAGCGAACTTGGTGAGTGGCCCAATTTGTTTGTTGATGATCCGCACGGTAGCAATAATCAACACGGTCAGTGCCACTATCGAAAGCAGGAAAATCATGATATTGAGGTTCCTCAGTCCGGCATACATCTCCCGGTGAGGATACACCACTCCCAGTGACCATTTTGAGGAGGGTATTTCAGTGTGATAAATCCAGACATCACCCAGCTCCTTCAGGGTTACCTTCGAGAGCTTGCTTTTGCCGCTGATCATGTCGCGTCCTATCTCCCTTAGTCTCGGTTCATCAATCTCCTTTGCATAGGTAAAAATAGTCTGGTTCATGATGCGCGACGCATCAGGATGAGTCACGTAGACCCCATTCCCAGATATCAGGAAAGCATATCCCGTGTCAAATATTTTTACCGAGTTCACAATCTCGGTGAGAAACTCGAGCGAAATATCAATTGTGATGATCCCCCCTAACACTCGGCTGTTGTTGATGTTTCTGTAAAAAGGTGCCGAGTAGGTAGTCATCAGTACCCCTCCGCCACCTTCATCGTAATAGGGTTCCGACCAGTATGGTTTCTTCAGTAAAGCCGGAATCTGATACCAGTCCATGATGAAATAATTATACGCAGGCGACCAGAGATCATGGCTCCGGATCTCCTCCCCGCTGCGATAAGCATAGGGTGCAAAGGCATATTGCTCTTTCGAGAACATATGGGGTTCAAAAGCAATGGCGCTTGCAAAAACAGCATCGTTGTTACGCACAAGCTGCTCTAAAAAAGCATAGATTGAATCTTGGGAGAGCGCATTGGTTTCCATTATCCAGGCCAGGTTATCGGGGATCATCTCTGCCGGGCTAATGATTTCTTCTATCTTGTAGACAGCGCTTTCAGCCAGGTGAATGGCATTTTCGCGGCTCTCTCTTTCGATGGTTTCACGGGCAAAGAGGTAATAGATGGTAAAGACCGATCCTCCCAAGATGAAACAAAAGAGGAGCACTCGAACAATTATTTTAAAGGATAGCCTGTTCCGATTCATGTTAATAATATGATAACTCAATGGAATATAACCATGCAATCATTTGAAATTTAGGGTTATTTACCCTTTGGTGATTTGTAAAACTGCTCAAATTCGAAGGTCTGATGCCCTTGCGTTCCTTTTGCCATTTCGAAGACCTCCATGGCCCTAACAAAATCCGTTTTCAACAGTTCTCCCTTTTTTACTTTTTTCTCTCCGGGGTTCATCATCTCCAACACTTTTTCCAGCATCCAGCGCTGGTGAACCCTGTTGTTTGGTAGGTGCGCCTTGTTCATCTCCCCAATCACCAGATCGATGGCATACTCCCGATGCTGGTTGGCATACTCCCACCCTTTCAAAGTAGCCTTCAAGAAACCGGCATATGCATCACCTTTGCTATTGAGGGAATCCTCCAGGCAATAGAGTCCATCTTCCGGAATATCCAGGTTATAGTCGGAAAAGAAAAAGGTGTTCAATTCATTCTCATCAATTCCACAATTATTAATCTGATCATATTCATTGTAATACATGACCAACAGGGCATCCACCCCATCCACAAGAAAAAGGTTTACTGTCTGCAATATCCTGACAAGGTCCATCCGAATACCATGTTCCTGCATAAAGGCAAGGGGTACATCTTCGAATCCACTGCTCCAGATTCCCAGTTTTTTGTTGTGTAGTTTTTGTGGTGAATCAATACCGCTCTTCTTTTTGGTGACCATCAGGAGTGCCGAATGCTGGGATAGCTGACCGATATTCACCAGCGGAACACCACTTGCCCGCTGTCCTATGGCATCGAGCATAAACGTGGAGACCACATCGGCTTTTCCTTGCTTGAGTAAATCGAGTGAGGCAATGTTTGCAGTGGAGTGCTGGATATCCACATCCAGTCCCTCCTCCTGGTAAAATCCCTGGTCCTGTGCGACATAGTAACCGGCAAACTGGGCCTGCGGAATCCAGTGAGGCGTAAAGACCAACCTCTCATTTTGTGCCAGACAATTATTCCAACCAAACAATAAAAATGCAAGCCCCATGAGGAGGGCAATGCATCGGTAGCTGTATGTGAAGCGTTTCAATTCAAGATTATATTAGATGATCACAAAATATGTTTTAATCCTGCAAGTTTACATAAAATTTTCGAATTACTGGTTGTTTTTATTATTTATTTCAGATGACGACGTTCAGTTTATAGCCCTGATAATCATTTTTATTCCAACTCCAGTCGAACAAATTGGTCTTTCAATGGTTAACCGTGTTAAATAAAAGAGAGATGTTACAAAATTTAAAATTTTCCATCCTTGATTTGGCCTATTACACGGAAAATGACCCTACTCCCGGTGATGTGTTACAGCACTCCACAGAGGTTGCCCGAATGGCCGATAAGCTGGGTTATCACCGCTATTGGTTTGCCGAGCATCACAACAGTGCAGCATTGATGAGCATGTTTCCCGAGATCATGATCGCCCATGTAGCTGCCAATACGGAACACATCCGTGTGGGCAGCGGCGGGGTTATGCTCCCTAACCACAGTGCACTGAGTGTGGCAGAACGGTTTTCGATGCTCGAAGCGTTGCATCCGGGGCGTATTGACCTGGGCATAGGCCGTGCACCCGGTACCGACGGCAGGACAGCCCTTGCTCTGCGCCGCTCGTGGGAAATAATGAAGGAGGATACTTTTCCCGGCCAACTCGACGACCTGCTGGGTTACTTAGCCCACAACCTCCCAGTAGATCATCCTTTCTCCAAGGTGATTGCCAATCCCGACCCGTCGCTTGCACCCGATATATACATGTTGGGATCGAGCGGAGGCGGCGTACAGTTCGCCCTGGAGAAAGGACTTGGTTTTGTCTTTGCCGGACAGATTAATGCAGAGATGGCAGTTCCGGTGCTAAAGTACTATCGGGATAACTTCAAGCCTTCCATTTATTATGATGAGCCCAGAAGCATCCTCTCCATCAGTGTCTTCACAGCCGATACCGAGGAGGAAGCGAACTACCTCGCAGCCCCTACCCTGCTGATGTGGACCCTGCTCTCCACCGGAAAACGATTTAAATCTTTTCCCACCAGCAAGGAGGCCAACGACTATCCTTACACGCTGCAGGAGAAAGCTATCAGGGAGCAGCAGCTGTCTAAATTTGTGATCGGCACTCCCGGAAAAGTAGCCGAACAGCTGCATGATTGGGCAGACAAAACCGGCGTGAATGAGATCATGCTGGTAGACGGCTATGCCGAGATGGAAGCGCGGAAGAACGGTTATGCCCTCCTGGCAAAAGAGTTCGGTTTATGATATTTTCGGTGGAAGGATAACCGCTCCCCAGTTTTTTCACCGACCATACACTGGCTGTATCCATTTTTCGGGTGCCTCGTGCAGGCTCATTGCCGCCCAGCGAATGCCGCGCTGCATGATCTCCAGTGCTTCGGGAACCTCGAAATCTTTGGCCACATGTCCCAGGGATGAGTAAAAGACCCGCCCCTTGCCATACATCTTCTTCCAGACCACAGGTATGACAGCCCCATCGATCCAGGGAGCATGATCTCCACTGAAGATTGTTGTAGCCAGCACCTTCAAATTGGGATCCACATGCAAGTAATACTGTTCAGAGTTCATGTGAAAATCCTTCAATCCCTTTGTTATCTTGTCCTCATGATCGGTAATGTTTACATCGTATCGGATTACCCCTCCGGGGTGTGCCACCCACTGGCCGCCCACCATAAACTGAAACTCCGTGTTGTTCCGAAACGCATCGCCGATGCCGCCATGCCAGCCGGCCAGTCCCACGCCCCGTTTTACAGCCGTAAGCAACCCTTCCTCCTGTTTCCCGGTGATGGTGCCCATGGTCCATATCTGTACCACCAGGTCGAGGCTGTTCATCAGCGTGCTGTCGGTATAAACATCCAGGTTGTCGCTCACTACCACCTCAGCCCCTTCCGATCGTATCCAGGGCACAAATATATCGCGTGTTGGCACCGGATCGTGTCCCTCCCAACCTCCATAAACAAACAGCACTTTTTTCCCTTTCAGGGAATGATCGCTCTGTTGGGCCATCAGGGAGGAGGAGATTGTCGTTGTCATCAGAAGCAAAGAAAAATAAAAGATAATTTTTTTGTCGATAAGCATCATGTCAAGTTATTTTGTTGTTGTCGGTAATTCATCCGTTTACAGACGAATGTCGGTTCATGATTCCCAATAGGGCAGTTTATAAGGTTCCCTGTAGGTATAATGGTACAACCTGTGAGCCATTGCCTCCTTGTCGTCACCAAAGCTCAGTGTCGCCGGATCCCACTTCACGGGCCTGTTCAGTTCGGTGGCAATGTTGATCAGACAGCAGAGGATGTTGGTGCTGCAGCC
>DHTF01000039.1:0-138 GCA_002411515.1 Proteiniphilum sp. UBA5267
AGTGGCAGCTTCCCAGAATCCCAACAAGCACCAGCGTATGGACGCTTTCGAGACTATTCTGAATAGTTTCCTGGAATCGATTCCTGAAGAAGAACGCGACGCAAAAGCAACTTTGGCAGGCCGCTATTACCACGAAGT
>DHTF01000039.1:363-7327 GCA_002411515.1 Proteiniphilum sp. UBA5267
GAAGTGGACTTTGTCCCCGGCCCTCACGGATCGGCACTCTTCACCCGCGGTGAAACACAGTCGCTCACGACCGTGACCTTGGGCACGAAGCTCGATGAGAAGATGATCGACGATGCACTCATTCACAGCAGCGACCGTTTCCTGCTCCACTATAACTTTCCACCCTTCTCCACCGGCGAAGCTCGTCCGCAACGCGGTACCGGCCGCCGCGAGATTGGCCACGGCAACCTGGCCCACCGCGCCCTCAAACGGATGATCCCACAAGGATATCCCTACGTGGTACGCGTGGTATCGGATATCCTGGAATCAAACGGTTCCTCCTCCATGGCCACCGTCTGCGCGGGTACACTCGCCCTGATGGACGCCGGCGTAACCATCAAAAAACCGGTTAGCGGCATCGCCATGGGACTGATATCAGAGAACAAGGGACAGAACTATGCCATCCTCTCCGACATCCTGGGTGACGAAGATCACCTGGGCGACATGGACTTCAAGGTGTGCGGTACCAAAGATGGCATCACCGCCACACAAATGGACATTAAGGTCGACGGACTCTCATTTGAGATTCTGGAAAAAGCACTGGCACAAGCCAAGGCTGGACGCGAGCACATCATGGGCAAAATGATGGAAACACTCTCCGAACCACGTGCCGACCTGAAACCGCATGCACCACGCATCGAGGTGATTGAGATACCCAAAGACTACATCGGCGCCGTGATTGGCCCGGGTGGAAAAATTATCCAGGGCATCCAGGAAGAAACAGGTGCCACCATCACCATCGAGGAGATCGACAACAAGGGACGGGTAGAAGTATCTGCAACCAACAAGGCTTCCATCGATGCAGCCATGAACAAGATCAAAGGAATCGTGGCCGTACCCGAAGTGGGAGAAGTATACGAAGCCACCGTACGCTCGGTAATGCCCTATGGCGCTTTCTGTGAATTCCTCCCCGGAAAGGACGGACTGCTCCACATCTCCGAAATCGACTGGAAACGGCTCGAAAAGGTGGAAGATGCCGGCATCAAAGAGGGCGACAAGATACAGGTGAAACTGATTGACGTCGACCAACGTACCGGAAAATTCAAACTTTCTCGCAAAGTATTGCTTCCTCGTCCTCCCAAAGAAGACAACCCGCGCGGTGAGCAACACGACCGCCCCCGCAGGTCGGAAGATTAAAATTCTTTCAACCCTCATATTGTACAAAAGCGAACCCACAAAGTTCGCTTTTGTTTATCCTATCCAGTCGGAGTGATTGAAAAAGTAGACAGGGATGATATTTTGAAAAAGTTGAAACATAGAATGATTCTAATTACAGATATCCGTAGTTTTCAACCCATAATTTTAGTAATTTTGCAACCTTAACTGCCGTTTTTGTAATAAAAAGGAATATTAGCGAACAATATCTTCAAAAACGGACTATCCGGAATATGAACAAACAATTGCTATTGGGGGCCGAAGCCATTGCCCAAGCGGCACTGGACGCGGGCATATCGGGCGTGTATGCCTATCCCGGTACCCCTTCGACCGAAATTACGGAATATATCCAAAAATCGCCGCAGTCACAAGACCCCACAGTGCGCTCTGCCTGGGCAACAAACGAGAAAACGGCCTATGAGGCTGCCTTGGGCATGTCTTACGCCGGCAAGCGAAGCCTGGTCTGCATGAAGCACGTGGGACTCAATGTGGCGGCCGACGCCTTCATGAACTCCTCCATCACCGGCATTCACGGCGGACTGGTGGTTGTGGTGGCCGATGACCCTTCGATGCACTCTTCCCAAAATGAACAGGATAGCCGCGTTTACGGCAAATTTGCCATGATCCCCGTGCTGGAACCGGCAAACCAGCAGGAGACCTATGAGATGACACGGCATGCTTTTGACCTTTCGGAACAGACAGCACTACCGGTGCTGCTGCGCATACCCACCCGCCTGTCTCACTCAAGAGCGGTGGTGACAAGGTTAGAGACACGCCCCCAAAACAACCTGACTCCTTCTGAAGAGAAAGGAAAATGGATCCTGCTGCCGGTAAATGCCCGGAGAAACTATCAACAACTGCTGGAAAAGCAACAGCAACTGGTTTCTTTGTCTGAATCTTCACCCTACAACACCCTTACGGAAGGAACAGGCAAAAAAGCGGTGATTGCCTTCGGCATCGGTTACAACTACGCCATGGAGGTAATCGGTAGCTACAAGCTACAAATTCCCGTGCTGAAAATATCGCAATACCCATTGCCGGAACAGAAAATAAAAGCATTCTGTGACCAATACGACGACATCCTGATCGTGGAGGAGGGGTACCCTGTATACGAGGAGCTGCTGAAAGGTTATTTCGGCAACCGGACGTTTCGGGGACGACTCGACGGAGCGCTGCCCCGCACGGGAGAACTCTCTCCCAACCTGCTGGCAAAGGCCCTCGGCGTGCAAACAGCGGAAACGAAAGCGGTGCCCGGAATTGTCGCCTCCCGTCCACCCATGCTCTGCCAGGGATGCAGCCACCGCGATCTGTTCGATGCCCTCAACCTGGCCATGGAAGGCTATCCGCATAGACAGGTGTTTGGCGACATCGGATGTTACACACTGGGAGCGTTGCCTCCCTACAGTGCTATCAGCACCTGCGTGGACATGGGGGCTTCCATCACCATGGCCAAAGGTGCTGCCGACGCAGGCCTGCGACCGGCAGTCTGCGTGATTGGCGACTCCACCTTCACACACTCCGGAATCACCGGACTCCTTGATGCGGTGAACGATCGCTCACCGGTCACCATCATCATATCCGACAACAACACGACCGCCATGACGGGCGGGCAGGATTCAGCCGGCACCGGCAAGTTCTTCGATATCTGTAAAGGACTGGGCGTGGAGGAAGCACATATAAGGCTGATGGTTCCGCTGAAAAAGAACCTCGAGGAGAATGCAGCCATCCTGAAAGAGGAATTTGAATACAACGGAGTCTCGGTGATCATCTCACAACGCGAATGCGTGCAGACAATGAAGAAACACAAAAAACAATGCAACGAAATATCATCATAGCCGGTGTGGGTGGCCAGGGTATCCTCACCATCGCATCCATCATCGACCTGGCAGCCATGAGCCTCAACCTCCGGGTGAAGCAGGCAGAAGTACACGGCATGAGCCAGCGCGGCGGTGCCGTGGAGTCGCACCTGCGCATTTCCACCGAAGAGATCTATTCCGACCTGATTCCACTCGGGAAAGCAGACATGATCCTTTCTCTCGAGCCCATGGAGTCGCTGCGATACCTTCCGTTCCTGGCACCGGAGGGAGTCATCGTGACCGCGACAGAGTCTTACGAAAACATCAACAACTACCCCGATAAAAACAGCTTGCTGCAACACATCAGTGAATCGGCTTCTGCTCTCCTGGTGGATGCCAAATCGATCGCCACAGCAGCAGGAAGTGCGATGACATACAACGTGGCCATGCTGGGTGCCGCTGCACCCTATATCGGCCTCGAACCGGCAGAACTCGAAAAGGCCATCACGACCTATTTTGCCGGAAAAGGAGAAAAAATAGTGGAAACGAACCTGATCGCTTTCAGACTGGGACTTGATAATACAAAGAAATAAGATGATCTGGAACAAAAACATGGAATGTGCCGACAGGCAACAAATGCACGAGATACAAAGCAAGCGGCTTACCGCAATGATACAACGTATCTACGACCATGTGCCTTTCTACCGGAATAAACTGAAGGAAGCTGGCATAGAACCGGGCGATATCCGGAGTGTGGATCAGCTGAAGGATCTGCCCTTCACTACAAAAGGTGACCTGCGCGACAATTATCCCTTCGGCTTGTTCACCGTACCGCAGAGCGAAGTGGTGCGCATTCACGCATCGAGCGGCACCACCGGGAAACCTACCGTGGTGGGATATACGCAACAGGACCTGGAAATATGGGCCGAAGTGGTAGCACGCAGCCTCACCATGGCGGGCATACACAGCGGCGACACCATCCAGATTGCCTATGGCTATGGCCCGTTTACGGGGGGACTGGGACTCCATTACGGTGCCGAGAAAGTGGGCGCCACCGTGATTCCCATATCGACGGGAAACACCAAAAAACAACTGCAGTTCATGACCGACTTCGGCGCGACCGTCTTGGCCTGTACACCCTCCTACGCGGCACACCTGGGTGAAAGCATCCTGAAAGAAGGGATCGATCCCGATAGAATCAAACTCCACACCGGCGTCTTTGGCGCTGAGCCCTGGACCAACGAAATGCGCAAAGAGATTGAACAGCTGCTCCGCATCAAAGCATTCGACATTTATGGACTAAGCGAGGTAATAGGACCGGGTGTATCGATGGAATGTGAGTGCCAGTGCGGCAACCACGTGCATGAAGATCACTTCATCCCCGAGATCATTCACCCCGAAACATTGGAAGTGCTGCCCGACGGCGAACTGGGTGAACTGGTCTTTACCCCGGTAAGCAAGGTGGCCATGCCGCTGCTACGCTACCGCACGCGCGACCTCACCCGGTTGCATCGGGAGAAATGCGACTGCGGACGCACCCTGGTGCGCATGGAGAAATGCCTGGGACGCACCGACGACATGCTGATTATCCGCGGCGTGAACGTCTTCCCATCGCAAATAGAATCGGTGCTGATGGAGATGAGTGAGACCACACCACACTACCAGCTGATCATCAGAAGAGAGAACAACCTCGACACACTGGAGGTGCTGGTGGAGATAGACGAAAAAAACTGGTCCGACAGCATCCGTGAACTCGAAGGCATACGAAATCGCATCGACCACAACATCAAGTCCACGCTGGGCATCAGCGCGAAGGTCCGCCTCGTGGAGCCCCACAGCATCGAACGGTCGGAAGGAAAAGCCAAACGGGTCATCGACCACCGGCTTTTACATTAACACATTGATACATCGACACATTGTTTCATTAGCACATCAAGGAAATGCACATCAAACAACTTTCTGTTTTTCTGGAAGACCGGTCGGGAAGGTTGACGGAACTGACCCGCATCCTGGCGGAAAACGACATCAACATCACCGCGCTCAGCGTGGCGGAAACGGCCGACTACGGCATCGTACGCATGGTGGTAGGCCGACCTGAACTGGCAAAAAAAGTACTGGAGGAGGCTGGCTTTTCCATCGGTCTTACCGACGTGGTCTGTGTAAATATCCCCGACAAGCCGGGATCGCTCTACCGCATACTGGAGATACTGACTGCAGAAAAAATCAATGTGGATTATATGTATGCCTTCTCCAACAACGATGTGGCGCTGGCAGTAATCCGAGCTGCGGATATCGTGCAAATGAGCGGAGTATTGGAGAAAAATAACCAGCAACTGCTCTCACAGGCCGACATTTACCAACTGTAAGAAAACTTCCTAACTGTTGAAAGCACAATGTTTGCGCAGAAATAGCTGATCGCTGAATGCTCATCGCTTACCTGCAAACCGCTGAAAAAAATAACATTATTCAAAAAAAGTTGATCGCGGACTGCCGAAAGCTGAACGCTAAACTGCTGAACACTGAAAGCTAAATTGCTGAAAGCTAATCGCTAAATTACTGAACGCCGATCGCTAAAACAAACAACGATGCCCCGATTTTCTAAAAATATTGCAAACCTCCGTTCATCGGAGATACGCGACCTGATGAGCCTTGCCACGGCTCCCAACATGATTTCCTTTGCCGGCGGCATGCCTGGCAACGAGCTTTTTCCGCTCGCGACCATCGATAAAATTTACAACTCCCTCACAGAAAGGGAGAAGCAAGTAGCCATGCAGTATGGGCCCACGACGGGCCTCCCTACCCTGCTGGAATCGCTGTCGGACTACCTGGAAGCAAAAGGATTCCCGGTGAAAAAAAACAGGCTGATCATCACCACCGGCTCGTTGCAGGCCATACACATCCTTGCCAGGGCGTTCCTCGATCCGGGCGATCCGGTACTGGTGGAGACACCCAGCTTCATTGGAGCACTTTCAGCTTTCCGGGCCTGCGAGGCCGAACTGGTTACCGTGCCACTGCATGGCGACGGGATGGATATCGGCATCCTACAAAAGAGACTGGAAAGCAGCTCACCCAAACCAAAGTTCCTTTACTACGCACCCAACTTCCACAACCCCGCGGGCATCATCTACTCACCCGAAGTGAAACAGCAGATGGTGGAACTCCTCAAAGGACAAGAAATTCCCATCATCGAGGACGATGTATATAGCGACCTCTACTTTTACGAGGAGGACCTTCCAAAGATGCAGCTGATCAAGACAATGGATCCCGAAGGAATCGATGTTTGCTTTACCGGCTCCTTCTCGAAGATACTGGGACCGGGGCTGCGCCTCGGATGGATGCTGGTGCCCGAATCGATCTACCGGAAGTGCGAACTGATTAAACAGTCGATCGACGCTTGCTCACCCAGCCTCTCTCAAGTGATTGCAGACAAGTTTATCCGGGAGGGTCATATTCACTCCTATGTAGCAGAAGTGAGGAAAGAATACAAAAAACGGGGACTGGCCATGATTGAAACACTGGAGGCCTGTCTGCCGGAATATGTGACCTTCGAAAAGCCACGCGGCGGATTTTATACCTGGCTGCAACTGCCGGAAGGATGTGATGCAACAGAGGTACTGAAAAAAGCAATCGAAAAAGGAGTCGTCTTCGTCACCGGTAAAACATTCGATCCCGACGGAATCCGCAACGACCACATGCGGGTATCTTTCTGCAACACCGACGTGGAGACAATTCACCGCGGCGTTCCCATCATCGCACAGGCTATTCGCGATCTGCAGGGACAATAATCGGCATATTGTTTGAAATCAAACCATTACAAACTCTCTGAAATTTTTTGAGTTTTGTCTTGTTTGCCCTGTTTATGATTTACAGGATGTGTAAACTTATTCATGGCAAGAGATTTTCTTCGCCCAACTTCGGATCTTATTCGGATATGCTTCGGATATACTTCGGATATGGTTCGAATATGGTTCGAA
>DHTF01000039.1:7484-12032 GCA_002411515.1 Proteiniphilum sp. UBA5267
ATGGTTCGAATATGGTTCGAATAGAACTGGAGTTGATTCGGATTAGATTAAACCGAAATGAGGCGAAAAAGCAAAAAAAGGCCGTCCCATGGTTTATGATGAGACGGCCCTCCAATATACAATCAATCTCTTAACTCAAAAACGCAATCAATACACCCGCAGCCACAGCAGAACCAATCACGCCGGAGACGTTACTCGACATGCAATACTGCAGGATGTGATTCGACTTGTCGTACTTCAGCGCAAGGTCGTTGGCCACACGCGAGGCCATGGGTACCGCACTCAGGCCGGTGGCACCAACCAGCGGATTGATCTTTTTCTTCGATCCTTTGTTATAGAGCTTCACAACCAGGATACCTCCCGCAATAGAAATTGCAAAGGCAAATAGACCCAACACAAGGATGCCGATGGTTTCCCAGCGTAAAAACACCTCTGCCGGCATGGTCGCACCCACGCACACGCCCAAAAAGACTGTGGCGGTATTCATGATGGGACCGGCAGCGGCATCTGCCAGACGGGCCGTATTCGTACCAATTTCTTTCAAAAGATTTCCCAGCATCAGCATGCCAATGAGTGGTGCAGCTGAAGGTACCAGCACGGAAACGGCCAGTGTCAACACAATGGGGAAAATGATCTTCACCGTCCGCAAATGTTTGATCTCATACTTCGGCGGATAAAGCTTGTCCATCTTCTTCATGTGAATACCGAACTCCTCCTTTGTCATCAACAGCTTGGCCACGGCGGGAATAATCACCGGCACCATGGCCATATAGGAATAAGCCGCAATGGCGATGGGGCCCAGCATATGTGGCGCCAGCTTGATGGTGGTATAGATGGCCGTGGGGCCGTCGGCACCACCGATGATACCCATGGAAGCGGCTTCGGGCAGCGAATAGCCCATCAGCACAGCCAGGATGACTACGGTGAAAATGCCGATCTGTGCAGCGCCACCAAAGAAAGCGAGCTTGAGGTTCCTCAGCATCGGACCGAAATCGGTCAGTGCCCCCACACCCATAAAGATGACGGGAGGGAGGATACCCGACTTGATCAGGGAATAATAAAGGAAATTAAGGATGCCATATTTGGATGCAATCTCTGGCAGATTCATCAGGCTTCCATCGGGATTGACCACCATATCACCTCCCACCACGGCCAGTCCGGCGCCGGGTAGGTTGGCCAGCAACACGCCGAAACCTATGGGTACAAGCAAAAGGGGTTCATATTGTTTAAAAATCCCCATGTATAACAGGATTCCGGAGATGGCCCACATCAGAACCGTTCCCCACCCGACAAAACTGAAGCCGGTTACCTCCAGCAAATTATTTAAGAATTCAATCATCGGTTACTGCATTTTAATAAGTACGTCATCTTCATCTACCGAATCGCCATTGGCATGACATATCTCGGTCACCACCCCGCTTTCTTCAGCGGAAACGGCATTGTAGGTTTTCATTGACTCGATGTATCCGATGATGTCATCTTTTTTCACAGCATCACCCACCTTCAACGGAGTCTCGGAGGAGTCTTTGGTGAGGAAAAATTTACCCTCAAGCGGCGAAAGCACCTCTTTGACAGAGCCGGAAGAGACGGGAACAGCTGCAGGGGTTGCAGCCGATACTTGCGTTACGGGCGCCATCGCCTGTGCAGGCGATGCTGCAGCGGCAGCCTGCGATGTGCTACCGACTGTTTCTTCGGGATAAGAGATGTTGACCACATACTCCTGGTTGTCGATGGTAACCACCAACCGTCTGGGCTGAAATTCGTTGCCATTTCCGTTTCCGTTGTTTCCTTCAGCTACTGCCGGTGCTGACTCTGCCGCCTTCTCGGCCTTGCGCTTCGCCAGATCGGCCTCGAAAGAACGTTTGGCATCACCCGACTTGTATGCCCTGTATTGCTCGGGGTGCATGGCCAACTCGAAGAGTTCCTCCTCATCCTGTCCCACAGGCCAGTTCTTTTGTTTCATTTCCTCGCGGAAGACATCCAGCTGGTTGGGATAGAGATCACGCGGATTGCCCGTATAAAACTCGCGTCCCTGCTGCCTGGCCAGCTCCACCAGACCCTGAGAGGGCTCCCCGGGGAGTTTGCCTGACTTGCCCAGGATCATGTCCCAGATGTTGTCGGCGATCATCGACCAGCGTTCCTTGCCCTTCTCCAGCTGAATCACGTTCATCAACGCCAGGTTCTTCACGTACTGGCTGTAGGGCGTTACCAATGGGGGATAACCCACCTTGGGCCATACGTAGGTAACTTCCTCGAAAAGTTTGATCAGCAGGTCGTCTTGTGTAAGTTCCGGTTGCCCGTTTTTCACCTTCCACTTGTTGAGCGACGAAAGGTTGCTCTCCAGGTCGGCCATCAGGCTGCCCATCATTCCGCCGGGCAGTCCCGGCCCGATTAGCAATGAGTTCATCATCCTGTTTTTGAGATCGATGTAGTAGCCCAGGAAGTCATCCATATATTTCTGCGTCAGCGAACGCACCTTCATATACGCTTTCATGTTGATGTCGGGTACGATGAAACCGGCATCCTTCAGCATGGTCTGCACGGCCAGCAGGTCGGCATGGCCTGTACCCCACGAAAGGGGTTCCATGCCCACATCCACATAATCCACTCCCGCATAGGCAGCCTCAAGAATGGAGGCCATCTGGAATCCGGGGCCCGCATGGCCATGATACTGGATGGGGATCTGCGGATGACGTTCTTTGATGTTTTTGATGATCTTGCCGATGCTTGCCGGACGGCCCACGCCCGCCATATCTTTCACGCAAATTTCATTGGCTCCCATCTCAATGAGTGTGTCGGCCAGCGAGGTGTAGTATTCCACCGTGTGCACAGGCGACACGGTGAGGCTGAGTGCGGCCTGAGAGATCATCCCCGCATCACGGGCATAGCGGATGGAGTTTTCCAGGTTGCGCGGGTCGTTGAGCCCGTCGAATGAACGGGCGATGTCGGTACCCTGCTTCTTTTTAACTTGGAACATCAGCCTGCGCACATCGGGTGGCACCGGTGTCATCCTGATGCCATTGAGTCCGCGCTCCAGCATGTGGGTTTGAATGCCAGCCTCATTGAAGGGTTTAGTCCACTCCCGAACGGCCCTATTGGGATTCTCGCCAAACAGTAGATTGATCTGTTCAAACCCGCCGCCGTTGGTTTCCACGCGTGCGAAACAGCCCATTTCAATGATTGCTGGCGCTACTTCAGTGAGCTGTTCCACCGTGGGTACGTATTTCCCCGATGACTGCCACATGTCTCTGTATAAGAGACTGAATTTTATCTCTTTAGCCATATATGTTATAGATTTATTTCTTCTGAACCGAATCCACCTTCCCGCGTCCGTGGGTAATTAAGTCCACGGCGGCGACGATAGCAGCCATTTGTTTTGAATGAACCTGTTTCTCAGGTCCACTGGCATTTCCATGACTTTTTTCGTCGGGTATAAACCGGTTGGTGAGATTGATGACCAGATTACCAAGTCCCACCACAAGCCAAAGTACAATGATTACCATGATCATACCAATGGCCAAGAGACCCAAAGCCTCACTTAAATTTTCCATATGTATTCGCTATAATTTACTATCGCACAAGGATAACCCGATAACCCGAATGATACAAAAAGGACGGAATTAACTCAAGAATGCAATTTTGAAACCCAAAAATACAAAAAAATTTCAATTCTGTGCACGAGAACAGACAAAATGTGTAATTTAACGGTTTTATACTCTCTATTTTTTAATACTCATCCTTTGAATGATTGATCCTGAATAGTTTCATCAGCTCAACCACGACGATGGGGATGAACGACAAGGCAATCACGTAAAGCCAGTGCATACTGTCCATTTCCACCAAGCCAAAGATTTGCATTACTCCCGGAACAATCAAAACCAGCAACAACAACAGGATAGAAAGGAAGATGGCTCCGAGCAGGGATTTGTTTGCCAGGATATTGATACGGAAAGAAGATAGTTTGTTGGAGTGCAGGTTGCGCACATGCAGCAACTGCGACAATCCCAAGACGGCAAAGGCCATGGTCTGACCCAACATTTCGGGGTGCTCAAGTCCCGTCCGTATACCGTCGTTGCGACCAATCAGGTAAGCAGCCAACGATATCAAACCGATGGTGGAACCCTGGTAAAAGATTCGCCAGATCATTCCCTTCGAGAAGATTCCTTTTTGGGGATCACGAGGCTTTCGGGTCATGATGTCTTTTTCTGCCGGATCCATACTCAGCGCCAGTGCCGGCAGGCTGTCGGTCACCAGGTTGATCCACAAGATAAGGATGGGCGAGAGCGGGTTACCCAGGTTCCAGAGGAAGGCGATAAAGATCAGCAACACCTCTCCCACGTTGGAAGAGAGCAGGAACTGAATGGCTTTCAGTATATTGTCATAAATGCGGCGACCTTCCTCCACGGCCTTCACGATGGTAGCGAAGTTATCATCGGTGAGAACCACATCGGAGGCATCTTTCGCTACCTCCGTCCCCACGATGCCCATCGCCACGCCTATGTCGGCCTGCTTGAGCGCCGGTGCGTCGTTCACACCATCACCCGTCAT